>JAEUQQ010000153.1 GCA_016789685.1 Acidobacteriota bacterium
CACCCGGCCCTCGACCACCTGGCCGTCGAGGGCGAACCGCTCGCGCAGCCGCACCACGAGCGACTCGGGCGTGGTCGTGTCGATCCACAGGATGTCGCCACCGACCTGCGTGATGAGCGCCCGTGGGGTGTCGAGCGCTACCATGCGCCCCTGATGCAGGATCCCGACACGATCGGCGTGCGCGGCCTCGTCCATGAGGTGCGTCGTCAGCACGACGGTCGCGCCCGTCGTGTCACGCACCGTGCGCAGGGCCTCGGCGAGATCGCGCCGCGCACCGGGATCGAGGCCGGTCGATGGTTCGTCGAGCAGCAGGAGGCGCGGCCGCGGGATGAGCGCCTTGGCGATTTCGACACGCCGCTGCAGGCCCCCCGACAGCCGATCGACGCGTTCGGCGTGACGATCGGCGAGGCGGAACCTCTCGAGCGCTTCGTCGATACGGCTCCCCAGCACCGCGCCACGCAGGCCGTGCAGGTGGCCGTGATGCCTGAGGTTCTCGCTGACCGTCAGGCGTGGATCGAGGGCCGGAGACTGGAAGACCACGCCGAGGTGCCGGCGCGCGTCCATCGGGGCCGCCTGGACGTCGGCACCGAGGATGCGCACCTGTCCGCCCGACGCACGCAGGAGCGTGCTCGCGATCCTGAACAGCGTCGTCTTGCCGCCGCCGTTCGGGCCAAGCAACGCGAACAGGCAGCCCTGCGCGACGTCGAACGACACGGCATCGAGCGCCACGCGATCGCCGAAGCGATGCGTGACATCCGAGACGCGCAGGGCGGGAAAGTCAGGCACGGGATTCCGGACGAGGGCGCGCCAGGGAACGACGCGCCGTCGGGTCAGATGCGCGTGACGATCATCAGCGCCCAGATGAGCGGCAGGTAGATGATCGACGCGAAGAACAGGCTGCGGGCGTGCGCGTCGGTGCGCGCGAGCGCGAACCGCAGGCTCACCGCCAGGAACGACAGGCTCAGCGCCAGCGCGCCGTACACGTAGCCCGGCGTGGTGAGCTGCATCGCCGTGGGCACGAGACTGACCGGCACCAGCGCCGCCGCGTAGGCGGCCACCTGCCGCGCGGTGCTGCGGCCGTCGGGCTCGATCACCGGGAGCATCGGGAACCCGGCCCGGCGGTAGTCGTCGCGCAGCATCCACGCGATGGCGAGGAAGTGCGGCATCTGCCACAGGAACACGATCGCAAACAGCAGCCAGGCCTCGCGCGACAGGGTGTCGGTCGCGGCGGCCCAGCCAATCATCGGCGGCAACGCGCCCGGCACGGCCCCGATGACGGTGGCAAACGACGTCCGCGGCTTGAGCGGCGTGTAGATGCCGACGTAGGTGACCAGCGTCGCCAGTGACACCATGGCCGCCAGGGTGTTGGTGCCGACGGCCAGCACGAGCAGGCCGCCCACCGACATCATCAGCGCGAACACCCCGGCTTCGACCGGCGTCACGCGCCCGTCGGGCAGCGGCCGCATCCGCGTACGCGACATGACCAGGTCGGTCTTGCGCTCGTAGATCTGGTTCATCGCCGACGCGCCGCCGGCCACCATGGCCGTGCCCAGCACGGTGTTGAGCAGCGCGAGCCACCGGATGTCGCGGCCCATGGCGAGGTAGAACCCCGCCGCGGCCGTCAGG
>JAEUQQ010000171.1 GCA_016789685.1 Acidobacteriota bacterium
CAGGAGCAGCGCCCGCATCTGCTTGAACGCCAGGGCAGCGTCGTAGGGCAGCACCACCTCTGGGTACTTCCGCGCCACCTTGCGCCGAAACGCCTCGATCTCCGGAGCTCCGGGCAGGGGAAACCTCCCGAAGCCATGGCACGGCCGGCAGATGCGATAGCGCTCGCCGCGATGCGTGTCGATCAGGCCGACGCCGCCGCACGCGTCGCACTTGCTCGACCACGTGATGCTGCTGAGCATGTGGTGGTGCGGCCCGCGTGGCGTGAAGCCGTAGTAGATCTGGTGGTCGGCCATCATCTCGAACACGCGAGATTCCAGCGGGACTCGGTCGCAACGTGGCCGCACGAACAGGTGCGCTGCGCCGGCAGGATGTTGCAGCAGTCGTGAGTCCAGAACCTGATGGGCATGGTGTCCTCGTAGCAGAGAACACCCGGGATGGGACAGTTGGTTACGCCGTATCGGCGTCGCATCTCCCGATCCACCGTGGATCGGGAAGGGCACCTTGCCTGTCCTGGCAGGTTGCCGCGCCCGCGACACTGCGGGCGCTCCGGATGTCGTGCACCAGTGTAGCGAACGACTGCGCGATGCGCTGGCCGAAGTCCGACATACCGAGTCGCAGCCACAAGCCGACCATCGGTGACCGGAGGTCAACTCACCCGCAAGACGGCGTCACTGGAACAGTTCTTGCCCCCCCCCTCGCGGCGTTACACTTCGGCAGCCGCTGCCCCCCACGGCGTCTCCCCGCATTCCGGATGGTGCCCAATGTCGCGCGCCCGGCAATCCCCCTTTGGAATCACGTCACGGTTCTTGCGCGTTGCCGCGATCGCTGTCTGCGTGTTCGCGTTCAGTGCTTCCATCGCATCCGCGCAAGCGGTGCGCGTCAACCCGTCGTCGGCGCCAGGAGGACCAATCGTCGATCCAGCCGCTTCGTTCGCGCACGTGAGTCGCGACGGGCGGTTCGTTGCCTTCCAGTCCGATGCATCTGACCTGGTACCCGGCGACACCAACAGCGCCACGGACGTGTTCGTGCGAGACCTGCTCAACGGCACCACCACGCGAGTCACCGTGGGGCCTGGGGGCGCACAGGTGAATGGGGGTGGGCACTCGTCTTTCATCAGCGCCGACGGACGTGTGGTGACGTTCCTGTCCCGAGCGACAGGACTCGTACCTGGCGATCCCCCGTGCAACGCCCCTGCATTCTGCGAAGCGGTCTACGTACACGACATGGCCACCGGAGTCACGTCGGTGGTGAGCAGAGGTCTTGGCGGTGCAGCAGCAAACGGGACTGCGTACGCACCATCCCTGAGTACAGATGGTCGGTTCGTGGCGTTCCCGTCCACGGCGAGTAACCTCGTTGCCGCAGACACCACGAGCTTCGGACCCAATGTCTTCGTGCACGACCGCCAGACGGCGATGACGACGAGAGTCAACGTCGCCACAGGGGGCGCTGAAGCCAACGGGGGGTCGTACGCCCGCCCCTCGATCAGTGCTGACGGCCGCTTCGTCGCGTTCTCGTCGTGGGCCAGCAATCTGGTGGCCGATGACACGAATGACGCGTGCGTCATCGACTTGGCGGGCCTTATGAACTGCCCTGACGTGTTCGTCCACGACCGAACAGCGGGAACCACTACGCGGGTGAGCGTCGCCACCGGGGGCGCCCAGGCAGACCACGGGGGCGATGCCCCCGCGATCACGCCCGATGGCCGCTATGTCGCGTTCATGTCGAATTCGACGAATCTCGGCGGCGGCCACGGATTCGACGTCGGATTCTGGCACGTCGGCAAGAACGGCACGGCATACATCCACGACCGCCAGACGGGTGTCACGACACCGGCTCGCATCGCTCAAGCGGCAGGCCTCATGGCGGGGTACGTCTCCGTGAGCGACGACGGACGCTTCGTGTCGTTCGCCACCACCGACTCTGCCATCGTCTCGGGCGACTCGAACGGGGCCATGGACGTATTCGTCTGGGATCGAGCATCTGGCCGGATCGAACGCGTCTCGACCACCGAGACCGGTGCTGAGTTGGCCGAAGGCGCCAATTCACCCATCATCAGCGGCAACGGCCGTGCCCTCACGTTCCAGTCGGCGAGTCCGGCGCTCGTGCCAGGCGACACGAACGGGCTCGTCGACGTGTTCCTCGTCAACCCGACCGACATGGACGGCGACACGCTGCCCACCTCGTGGGAGCGCGCCTTCGGCATGAATCCAACGAACGCGACCGACGCCGCCCTCGATCCAGACGCCGACGGCGCGACCAACCTGCAGGAGTTCACCGCCCACACTCACCCACGCGGCCTCGCGTCGGCCACTCGCTATTTCGCCGAGGGCGCAACCTCGACAATGTTCGAGACGCGCTTCTCGGTGGCGAATCCCGGCGCCACGGACGCGTCGGTCGTGCTCCGCTACCTGAAGCCCGACGGCTCGGTCTCGAGCAGCGTCGTCGCAGTGCCGGCGATGCAGAGCCGCAAGATCACCGCGAGCCTCGAACCGGACATGGCAACGTCGGAGTTCAGCACCGTCGTCGAGAGCGACCAGCCCATCGTCGCCGACCGCGTGATGTGGTGGAGCGCCGACACCGCATACGGCACGAGCGGTGAACGGGCGGTGACCGCGCCGGCGGCGCGGTGGTTCCTCGCCGAAGGTGCGACACATAGTGGTTTCAACCTGTTCTACCTCCTGCAGAACCCTGCCGCGACCGACGCGCAGGTGCGCGTGCGCTACCTCCTGCCGAGCGGAGTGCCGCTGGTGAAGACCTACACCGTCGCAGGGCGCAGCCGGTTCAACATCTGGGTCAACCTGGAAGAGTTCCCGTCCGCACCGGGTGACGCGCTGCTCGCGAACACGGATGTGTCTGCCGACATCGAGGTCCTGTCGGGGCCCGACATCGTGGTCGAGCGGGCGATGTACCTCACGAGGTCGGCGACGGCCCCGGGGGGCCTGTTCGAAGCCGGGCACGAAAGTGCTGGCGTCACGGCAACCGCGTCATCGTGGTACTTCGCCGAAGGTGCGACCGGTAACCTGTTCGACCTGTTCGTGCTGGTGGCGAACCCCTCGAACAACGAGGCCCAGGTGCGCGCCACGTACTTCCTCGACAACGGGACGACGTACACGAAGGACTACCCCGTCGCCGCCAACAGCCGCTACAACATCTGGGTCGATGTCGAGCAGTTCGACGGCGTCGCGGGCCTGCCGCTCGCGAACGTGAGCGCGGTCGCGACGAAACTCGAGGTGCTCAACGGCGTGCCGGTCGTGGCAGAACGGGCGATGTGGTGGCCTGGCCCGACCGCCGTCACGTGGAGCGAAGCCCACAACAGCCCGGGGGCCACGATCACCGCGACGAAGTGGGTCGTCGCCGACGGTACCGTTCAGGACCTGCCGTCAGCCACCGACACCTACTACCTCATCGCCAATCCCACTGATGTCGCCGCGGCCGTCAAGGTGACGGTCCTGTTCGCGGACGGCACCGCGAGCGTGAGCCAGGAGTACCCGGTCGCGGCGCGGAGCCGTTTCAACGTCGACATGCGATCTGCCTTCCCGCAGTCGCTGGGCAAGGGGTTCGGCGCGATCATCGAGAGCATCGGCACGGGAGCGACGCCCATCGTCGTCGAGTGGGCGATCTACAACGACGCGCTCGGGAAGACGTGGGCCGGCGGCGCGAATGCCCTGGCGACGCCTATGCCGGAGCCCGACGGCAACGACTGAGGCTCAGGGCGTGGGGCGTGGCGGCTGCGCCACGGTCCT
>JAEUQQ010000194.1 GCA_016789685.1 Acidobacteriota bacterium
GCTGACGATGTGTCGGGCTACGAGACGGGGACTCGTGCGATGTTCGACGCGGCGACAGGGGCGGATCGTTACCTGCTCACGTACCTCGGGGCCGGCCACAATGCGGGCGCGCCCATCCCCGCCCCCGCCGAGGCGTATGCCTACTCCGACACGCTGAAGCTGTTTCCGTTCATGCACTATGCCGACAGCGTGTGGGACACGGTGCGGATGAACAACATCCTGCAGCACTTCGCCACGGCGTTCCTGGCACTGCACCTGAAGAGCGATGCGGGCATGGCACCCTATCTCGACGTCGTGCCAAAGGGGAGCGAGGCCGTCTACTCGGTTGAACGTGACGGCACACCGAAGGCCGATCACACCTACTGGAAAGGCTTCAAGCAGCGCGCTGCTGCGGGACTCACGTTCGAGCATCTGCGCCCATCGACCGGGACGGCCCGGTGACGCGATGCGCCTGACGCTGTTGACCTGCGCCGAGCAGCCGGCGCTCACGGCTGACGACCGCCTGCTCGCCGACGCGCTCGCGCGCCTGGGCGTCGAGGTGCGCGTCAGTCCGTGGTCGGCTCTCGACATCGATGCTGCCGGTGCGGCGTGCGTGCTGCGTTCGACGTGGGACTACCACATTGCCTTCGAGCCCTTCGTCGCCTGGCTCGACGCGATCGACCGGCACGGGGTACGGCTCGTCAACAGCACCGCGCTCGTCAGGTGGAATGCCGACAAGCAGTATCTGCGCGCCCTCGAAGGGGCTGGCATCGCATTGCCGCCGACGATGTGGCTCGAGGGGGTCGAGCCTGGCGCCATCGCCGCGGCGCTCGCGGCGACAGACTGGCCACGCGCGGTGCTCAAGCCACGCGTCTCGGCCGCGGCGCACGGCACGCTCGTGATCACACCATCGGCCCCCGTGCCAGACGACGCGCTCGAGCCCCTCCGCGCGCACGGAGCGTTGCTGCAGGCGTTCCTGCCTGAAATCGAGCATGACGGAGAACTGTCGCTCCTCTATTTCGACGGCACGTTCTCGCATGCCGTGCGGAAGCGCCCGCGCGAGGGCGATTTCAGGGTGCAGCACGAATTCGGCGGCAGCGAGGACGCGGTCGAGCCACTGTCGATCGAACGTGCCTTCGCCGAACGCGTGATGGCCGCCTGTCCCGAGGTTCCAGTCTATGCGCGCGTGGACGTGGTGACGACCGCACGCGGGCCTGTCCTGATGGAACTCGAGCTGATCGAGCCCTGCCTCTACTTCGCACACCACGAGGGCGCCGCCGAGCGTTGCGCGCGAGCGATCCTCGCGCGCCTCTGAAGCGCCCGTAGAGAAGGGGTCACATCTTTCTTCATGAGTTTTCGCACGCTCTGTCCCCGGGCCGCGCTGTGCACGGCAGCGGTCAGAGTGTGCAGAATGCGATGAAGAAAGATGTGACCCCCTCGCGATTCGGCAGGCGGATGGCCGGGTATCGCCGTCGCTGATGCGTCGCGGCCGCGTGCCATGATGGGGCGTGCGCGTCGGTGCGGCGATGCTGCGCACGGCACGCCACCGACGCACGAGGTAGACGCCATGGACGCCATCGCCGCTCCGATCGCGCCGCGCAAGCGCATCGCGCTCGTCGCGCACGACAACAAGAAAGACGACCTCCTCGAGTGGGCCTATTTCAACCGGACGCTGCTCACGCAGCACGAACTGATGGCGACCGGGACGACCGGCACGAGGCTCGAAACGGCGCTCGGGATTCCGGTGATCAAGTTCCAGAGCGGTCCACTCGGCGGCGACCAGCAGATCGGGGCCAAGATCGCCGAGGGCGGCGTCGACTTCGTGATCTTCTTCTGGGATCCGCTCGAGCCGCAGCCGCACGATCCCGACGTCAAGGCGCTGATCCGCATCGCGGTCGTCTGGAACATCCCCGTCGCCTGCAACCGCGCGTCGGCCGACTTCATGATCACATCGCCGCTCATGTCGTCGTCGTACGAGCGTCGCCTGCCCGACTACGACGACTACCGCGAACGGCTCACGCGCCCGCCAGTTCGACGCACGGCGCCGCCGGATTTCGTGTAGGGCCGCGAGATGCCACCAGCGCGTCGCGCCCCGCGCGCGCGTCAGTCGTGATCGTTGGCGGCGGCGAACCGTTCCATGGTGTTCCTGGCGGGGAAGTGCCACCACGACATCCCGATGCCGCGGGCCTCGCGGTACGCCGCGTCAACGTCCCACCCCTGGCGCCCGATGCGATAGAGCGACACGAAGAGGCCCGTGCGGTCCTTGCCGTGCAGGCAGTGCACGAACACCTTGCCGCTGGCGGGATCATCGACCACCTTGAAGAACGCGTCGATGGTGGCCTTCGACACCGGGCCGTTGAGGCCAAACGGCACCATGGTGACCGGGAGGTGCACGAACTTCATCCCGAGCGCCTCGACCGTCGCGCGCTCGTCGTCACCTTCGCGGAAGCTGATCACCGTGTCGATGCCGAGGTCGCGCAATGTCGAGAAGTCGCTGCGTTCGGGCTGCCCGCCGCGGAAGAGCCGGTCGGCGACCTGCGCAAAGCGGGTAATCGACGGCACCGAGGCGGTGCTGACCGCCACCGGCGTGTCGTCGGCGATCGCCATCGTTGCTGACGAAACCGACAGGACCAGGGCGAGGGCGACGGTGCGGATGCGCATGCGATGGGCCACCTTCAGGCTGCAGGGATGTTAGCGCCGCCCGGCGGCGCGTGCACAGCGGGTTAGACGGCCGGGCGTTCCGTACGGTTGTCGAACCTCGACAGATTACCGCGCTTTCGCCGTTTGTTCCCCGTGCGAGGCTGCGACGGCCGCACACGGCAGGGGCGTGGCCAGGATCTCGGCGCACGCGTGGTGTATGCTCCTGCCTTCCACACGAGGAGCGTACACGATGGATGAAGTCGTCGCGGGAGTCGCACGCCTGCTGGCGCGCGATGTTGCGGGCTTTGCCCGCGAGGTCGCCGCGTACCCCGATGACGAGTCGCTGTGGCAGACCGCGCCCGGCGTGGTCAACTCGACCGGGAACCTCGCGTGGCATGTCGCGGGCAACCTCCAGTACTACATCGGGGCCGTGCTCGGCCAGACCGGGTACGTCCGCAACCGCGACCTCGAGTTCTCGCGACGCAGTGGCACCCGCGACGAAACCCTGGCCGAACTGGCCCGAGCCGGCGCCCTCGTCGAGCGGGTGTTGCCGACCCTGACGCCCGACGCGCTCGACGCCGATTTTCCCGGGCAGCTGCCGAAGGGGCTCCGCATCCAGACCCGCTTCCTGCTGATGCAGCTCGCGGTGCACGCCGGATTCCACCTCGGCCAGGCTGGCTACCTCCGACGCGTCGTCACCGGCAACACGCAGTCGACCACCCCGATTCCCCTTATCGAGTAAGCTCCCGGGCCCCTCTTCGCCGGCCCTGCCGGCCCCAGGCTGCGGCCGGGTTCGCCCCCCGCGCGCCGACGCGCCATCGGGACCGCCTCCCGTCAGCCTCGCACACGCCCTCAGGTCGTGAGCTGTTCCCGTTCCGGATTCCGCTTGGAGCGGTATGCGGACGTGTCTCCCGTTGATCTCGGGCCAGCCCGACTGTGCCCAGGCGGTCGTGCACGCGCACCCCCGGAGGCAGCGGTGTCGGCCGGTAGTGCCGGCGGCATCCCTGCGCGACGCCTTGCTCCTTGTGATGTCGATGGCCAGTGCCCTGTGCCGCTGCACCGCGCGCCGGACGATCGCCGCGCTCGTGCTCGCGGTTGTCCTTGGCGCCACGCCCGATGCGGCGGCGCAGATCGTCAGCGTCGAGACGACCGGTGTGACGTCGGGTGCGTTGTGGGCGGTGACCGGCACGGGGTTCGACGCCGTCGCCGCCAACAACAGCATCACGTTCACCCCGGCGTCGGGCTCGCCAGTGACCGTCGCCGCGTCGTCGAGCACAAACGTCGACGCGCAACGTGGCATCAGGCGCATCTCGGTGCGTGTGCCCGCGGGGCTCCCCGTCGGCGCGGCGTCGGTGCGCATCGTCAACACTGCGAGCGGCGCGACCGCCGACGTGGCTCGGATCGAGATCCTGGCGTTGACGCTGCCGTCGGAGCGGTCTGCCCCGCCGGGCATGACGGGTCTCGCCGTTCCGATCGCTGCCGAAGGCGCGGCGGCCTTCGTGGCCGGCCAGGCGCGCGTGACATTTGGCGCGGGCATCACGGTGCGGTCGGTGTCGGTGGCCTCGGCGTCGTCGCTCGTGGCCACGATCGACATCGCGACGACTGCGGTGCTCGGTCCGCGCACGGTCTCGGTCACGGTGCCGCGGCAGAGCCTCCTGCTACCCGCGGGGTTCACGGTCGCCGTTCCCCCGCTGCCCAATGCCCCGCCCGTCGTGTCGGCCGGTGACGATGTGGGAACGACGCTGCCCGCGGCCACCGTGCAGCTCGCTGGGCGAGCGAGCGATGACGGCAGGCCTGCGGGCTCGACGCTGGCCATCCTGTGGACGCAGGTCAGCGGGCCCGCGCCCGGCGTATTCGCCGACCCCCAGGCTGCCGCGACGTCGTTCACGGCGCCGGTGGCGGGAACCTACGTGCTCAGCCTGCGGGCGAGCGATGGCGAACTCGAGGCGAGCGACACCGCCACCGTTGTCGTGGCGCCGCCGCCAAACGCCGCGCCAACGGTCGACGCAGGGCCCGATCGCACGATCACGTTGCCGGCGTCCTCGGTCGTCCTCACGGGCACGGCGGTAGACGATGGCCTGCCGGCCGGCAGCGCGCTGGCCTTCACATGGACGAAGGTCGATGGTCCTGGCACGGTCACCTTCACGGCGCCGACTTCAGCGACCACGACCGCGACATTCTCGGCCGCGGGCGCGTACACGATTCGCCTGGCGGCGACGGATTCACTCGCAGTCAGCGGCGACACCGTCGTCGTGACGGTCAATCCCGAGGCAACGGTCGAGAATCGCGCACCCGTGGTCACGGTTGCAGCCACGCCGACAGCGATGACCCTGCCGACGAACCAGGCCGCACTCACGGGAACGGTGACGGACGACGGCCTGCCGTCGGGCGTGCTGTCGGCGAAGTGGAGTCGCGCCAGCGGGCCGCTGGGCGTGGTGTTCACCAATGATGCCGCGCTCGAGACCACGGCGACGTTCAGCCAGGCCGGCACGTTCGTGTTGCGGCTCACCGCCGACGACGGCGATGCGTCTGCGAGCGCCGAGGTGACGATCGTCGTGAGTCCGGCTGCGCCTCCTCCTCTCCCGCCCACGAACGCGGCTCCGGTGGTGACGGCCACGGCGAGTGCGAATGCGATCACGTGGCCCACCGGCAGCGTCACGCTCGATGCCTCCGCGACGGACGACGGGCTGCCGTCCGGGTCGATGCTCGGCTACGCGTGGAGCAAGGTCAGCGGCGGCGACGTGACGTTCGGATCGGCCTCGAGCGCGCGTACGTCCGCGGCTTTCGGCGGGGCCGGGACGTATGTGTTGCGCGTGCGCGTGACGGACGGCGACCTCGAGACCCGCGCGGACGTCACGGTGACGGTGCATCCCGCGCCGCCGCCTCCACCGCCGACCAACGTCGCTCCCATCGTGTCGGCGGCCGCGGTGCCTGCGTCGATCACCTTGCCGACGAACAGTGTCGCGCTCACCGGGTCGGCCACCGACGACGGCCGCCCGGGGGGCGCGCTGTCGTATCGGTGGAGCACCGCGAGCGGGCCCGCCGCCGTGGTGTTCGACGACGCGGCGGCCGCGGGGACGTCGGCGCGATTTCCCGTGAGCGGCACGTATCAGGTACGACTCGTCGTGAGCGACGGCCAGGACGCGGGATCCGCAATCGTGTCGGTGGTCGTGCAGCCGGGGGCACCACCTGCACCCGTGAATCGTGCGCCGACGGCACACGCGGGTGGTCCGTACGCGGGCAGCGCGCGTTCGACAGTGGCGTTGTCGGGCCGCGGGTCGTCGGATCCGGATGGCGACGCGCTTGCCTACGCCTGGAACTTCGGAGACGACACGACGGGCACCGGCGTCTCGCCCGTGCACGCGTATGCCGCGGCGGGCACGTACGCGATCTCCGTGACGGCGACCGATCCGTCGGGCCTGTCGCACACCGCCGCATCGTCAGTAGTGATCGGCGCGGCCATCGATCGTGCGCCGCCCAGCGTCACGCTCGTCGCGCCCGCGCAGGTGCTTCCTGGCGAAGTCGTCGTCGTGACCGCCGCGGCGACCGACGACTCGGCTGTCACCGCACTCACGTTCACCGTCAACGGCGTCGAGCCGTCGAGTCACGCGGCGCCGCCCTTCCAGCGCACGATCACCGTGCCTTCCGTTGCTACGCCAGGTTCGTCGCTCGTCGTCCGTGCGACGGCGACCGATCCGAGCAACAACTCCGGCGCGGCCATGGCGATCATGACGGTCGTTGCAGCCCCCGACACGACTGACCCGACCGTGTCGCTGTCTGGTCCTGCGGTGACGGCGCCGGGCGCGTCGATCGCCCTTGCGGCCACTGCCGCCGACAACGTGGGTGTCGCCTCGGTGCGGTTCCTGATCGACACCACGCCACTCGACCTCGACGTTGCGCCGCCGTATGGCGCGTCGTACGCCGTGCCTGCCGGCACTGCCGTCGGATCGCTGCTCGTCTTCACCGCACGCGCGACCGACTTTGCCGGCAACACCGCCGACGCGACCACGGCGGTCACCGTCGTCACCGCGCCCGACACCACACCGCCGTCGATCACACTCGCGGCCCCACCGACGGTGCCCGTGGGAGCGTCGTTCGACGTCACCGCCACTGCGTCAGACAACGCGGGATTGTCGGCCGTGGTGTTTGCCATCGACAACGTCCCGGTCGCCAGCGTCACGCAGCCGCCGTATACCGCGCGGCTGACGGTGCCACCCACGCACGGTGCGGGGTCGGTGCTGACGGTCAGTGCGACGGCGACCGACACGGCCACGTTGTCGGCCCAGGCCACGGCGACGACCGTCGTGGTCGCGGAGTCGACGGGAACAGCGCTCCTCGTCGGCGACGTCTTCGACGACTCGACCGGGTTGCCCGTCGCCGGCGCGCACCTGCGCGCCACCGTCGGCGGCATCGAGCGCCAGGCATCGACCGACGTGCGCGGACGCTATGCGATTCCGCTGCCGCCGGGACGCGCGCGGGTCGTGATCACCAAGACTGGGATGACGGCCGTCGAGCGGATCGCCGAGTTGTCGACCGGCGAGGTCACCGAGGCCATCGACGCCCGCTTCACGCCGCGCACCGAGGCGTCGGAGGTCGTGGCCACCCTTGGCGGTGTTGTCGGCAGCGATGCCGCCCGGGCGGAGTTCGCCCCGGGAGCCCTCGAGACAACGACTGCGGTCAGCGTCACCCGCGTGAGCGCGCAGGGGCTGCGCGGACTGCTGCCTGCCGGGTGGTCGCCCATCGCGGTGGTCGATGTCGATGCCGGCAGTGGCAGCTTCTCGACGCCTGCGGTGGTCAGCGCCATCGACACCACCGGGCTCGGGACGGGAGTGCTGCTCGGCGTGGCCGAGTGGGATGACGACGCGGGTGCCTGGCGCTTCGTCGACACCGCGACCGTTCCCGCGCTCGGCAGGCTGTCTGCGGGCATCGAGCATTCGACGCAGGTTGCCTGGTTGCTCGCCGATACCATACCGATTGCGCCGCCGGTCCAGACGGCGGGCACGCTGCTCACCGGCGTCGCGTTGCCTGCGCTGCCCGCGGATGCGACCGCCACCGTGTCGCCCGACCCCAAGGTCGCCGTCTACGCGCCGGGCTTCTCGTCGATCGTTGGTGCGACGCTCGGTGTCTCTGGGCCGCAGTCGAGCGGAACCTTGCTCCGCGCACGCCTGGTCGAACGCTACGACTTCGTCGATGCGCCCCGTATCACGCCGGAGCCATTCGTCCACGACGTCGTGGCGTACCAGTTCCCCGGAACCCCCACGGCGCCAGGCGCGACGTTCACCGTGTCGCCGTCAATCGCGTTCCAGGCAGCCGCGCTGGCTGACGGGGTCATCGCCGTCGAGATGCGTTCGCGATCCGGTGGGCGGCCCGCACTCGTCGGCACCGACGGCGGTCGCGTGTCGTCGCCTGGCGGCGAGACGTTCACGATGGCTCCCGACGCCGTCACGGCCGATCTCGCCGCGAGCCTCGAGTCGTTGCCGGTCGCGTCGATCGATCTCGGCCTGCCCGCGGCATTCGAGCCGCTGGGCGCCGTGACACTCTCGCTGGGCGGTGCGGCGCTGCGCTCGAGTGGCGTGCTTGGGATCACGCGGCCGTCGGCGCTGGTCGACGAGACGGGGCTGTTCGTCGTGCGCCTCGTCGATCTCGGCGGCGCCACACGCCTCGAACTCGTTGCCGTCGCACGGATCGCCGGCGACCGCATCGTCAGCGACATCACCGTCACGGGTGTGGCGTCCACGCTTCCCGGGATTCGTGCGGGCGGCCGCTACGTGTTCGTCCGTGCGACGCAGGCGATGGGCATCATCACCGGGTTCGTGCGCGATGCCTCGCAGGCGCCGGTTTCCGGCGCGATGCTCTCGTCATCGACGACGCCATTCGTGGGCGTCAGCGATCCCGCCGGTGCGTACATCGTGATCGGCCTGGCCGGCGTGAACGAGGTGCGCGCCCTCGACCTCGCGACCAACGACACCGTGGGATCGTCGGTGCTGGTGGTGGCCGGAGGCATCGCGAGACTCGACCTGCGCCTGCTGCCGGTGGCGCCGCGTGTGACGAGCGTGACGCCTGCAGACGGGCAGTTGGACGTCGCGCTCGGCGCGCCCCTGGTCCTCACCCTCTCTGAGCCCGTCGATCCTTCGAGCGCCGCAGCCATCGCGGTGACCACGAGCGACGGCGCGAGCGTGCCCGGTGCCGTGGCGATGGGCGACGCCAACCGGTCAGCCACGTTCCGCGCCGACCAGGCGCTGGCACCGAA
>JAEUQQ010000197.1 GCA_016789685.1 Acidobacteriota bacterium
CCCTCGGCGCTGCCGTGCGACCTGGAACTGCCGCTGTTCGTGAAGCCGCGCACCGGCCGGGGAAGTATCGGTGCCTTCGCGGCCCGCACGCCGAAGGAGCTCGACTTCTTCCTGGGGTATGTCGCCGATCCGGTGGTCCAGGAGTACCTCGAGGGGGCGGAGTACACGATCGACGTGCTGTGCGATTTCAACGGGCAGCCGATCTCGGTCGTCCCACGCGAGCGGATTGTCATTCGCGCCGGCGTGATTGATCGGGGCCGGACCGTGGCCGACGCCGACCTCATTGGCCTGGCGGTGGCCACCGCCAGGCAGCTCCGGTTCCACGGCGCGATCAACATCCAGTGCCGCCGCGCCCGCGGCGTCCCGACGATCTTCGAGATCAATGCCCGTTTCGCGGGCGGGATCCCCCTGGCCATTGCGGCGGGCGCCGACTTCCCCCGCTGGCTCATCCAGCTCGCCCGCGGCGAGGCGCTGTCGCCGCGCATCGGGCAGTTCACGCCCGACCTGTGGATGACGAATTACGACACGGGGATCTTCCTGCCGCGGGCGGCCGTCGATGTACTGCGGCCCGTGCCGTCGGCCGACTGACCCGGTCTCGCCGGGCGTGCGAAGGGATCACGCATGTCTGCCGTTCAGGCGCTCATCATCCTGCAGGCCCGTTTCGGATCGTCGCGACTGCCTGGCAAGGTGCTGGCGGAGCTCGACGGCGTCGCCCTCGTCGTCCACTGCCTGCGCCGGCTCTCGGCGGCGGCCGTGGGCGAGGTGTGCCTGGCGACGACGACACGCGCCGACGACGACGAGGTGGCGGCGGCGGGGCATCGCGAAGGCACGCGGGTGTTTCGGGGGGGCGTTGACGACGTGCTGGGGCGGTTTGCGGCGGCGTCAGCCGGGTTCGCGGGCGCGTTCGTGATTCGAGCCACGGCCGACAATCCGGCGGTGGACATCGAAGCCGCGGCCCGGGTGTTGGAGCACCTCGCAGGCGGTGCCGATTACGTCGTGGAGACGGGGCTGCCGTACGGCTGCGCTGTCGAAGGGATCCGACTCGACGTGATGCGACAGGCCGACACCCTCGCCGTTGACGCGCATGACAGGGAACACGTGACGCCCTGGATCAAGGCGCGCCCCGATGCGTTCCGCGTGGTCACACCGCCCGCGCCTGGCGCGCTGGCCCGGCCCGATCTGCGCTTCACCATCGACACGCCGGCCGACCTGGCCTACATGCGGCGCGTGTTGCGCGAAGCCCGCGCCGGCGCCAGCACGGTGGCGTTGCACGACATCATCGCCGCCGCCGATCGCGTCGCCCAGCAGGATGGTGCCGCGTGATTGCCGTGACCCGGCTCGACGGGACGCCGATGATCGTGAACACCGACCAGATCGCGTGGATCGAGTACATCCCCGATACGGTCATCTCGCTGATGAACGGCGAGAAGCTGATCGTACGTGAAACGCCGGAGTTGATCGTCGAGCGCGTGCGCGAGTTCCGCCGATCGATCAACGGCTACGTGGCACGTCCGACGCGTGGCGTGCCACTGACCGTGATCGACGCGCAGAGCGGGGGAGGCGATCAGTGAGCGCCGCCCGCAAGCTCGATCTCACGTCGGTGATCGGGGTGCCGATCGGGCTTGGATGCATCCTGGCCGGGCAGATGCTCGAGGGTGGGACGATCCAGTCGATCCTGCAGTTCACCGCCGCGATCATCGTCTTTGGCGGCACGCTCGGGGCCGTCCTCCTGTCGTTCACGCTCGCCGAAGTCCGACGGGCGTGGTTTGCCCTGCGCGACGTGTTCTGGGACCAGCACCGGTCGGCCGACGAGACGATCGGCATCATCGGCCGATTTGCCACCAAGGCCCGCCGCGACGGGATCATGTCGCTCGAGGACGAGGTCGATCAGGTGGCCGACCCGTTCATGAAGCGGGGGTTCATGCTTGCCGTCGACGGTACGAACCCGAGCACGTTGCGTGCGATGCTCGACGCCGAGAGCGGCAGCCTTGAAGACGCCGAAGAGAGCCCGGCCAAGGTGTACGAAGCCGCCGGCGGCTACGCGCCGACCGTCGGGATTCTCGGGGCGGTGCTCGGCCTGATCCACGTCATGGAGAACCTGTCTGACCCCAACAAACTCGGGGCGGGCATCGCCGTCGCGTTCGTGGCAACGGTGTACGGGGTCGGCTCGGCCAACCTGCTGTTCCTGCCGATCGCCTCGAAGCTGCGGACCAAGGCCTTGCAGAAGGCCAAGCATCGCGAACTCGTCATGGAGGGGATCCTGGCGATCCAGGAGGGCCAGAACCCCCGCCTGATCGACCAGAAACTCCGGGGCCTGCTCTCGGGTGACGAGTCGGTGGCCAGGGCTGCCGGCAAGCCGGCGCGCGCGGCGTAACGGGGACGTCATGCGGCGACGCCGGAAACAGGTCCACGTGAGCCACGAGCGCTGGCTCGTCTCGTACGCCGATTTCATCACCCTGCTGTTTGCGTTCTTCACGACCATGTACGCCATCTCGACCGTGGATGCCAAGAAGATGAGCGACATGGTCGGCTCGATGCAGGCGGCGTTCGCCAATGGCGAGGTGCCGGCGCCGATGCGAAAGGGCGGGGGGCCCGGCGTGCAGGGGGCGCAGCCGCTGGCTGGCGTCGAGAACCTCAAGAACTCGGTGATGCCCGGCTCGCGATCGGTCCTGCCCGGCGCCGACATCGACGACATCAAGGCGCGTCTCGAAGCGCGCCTGCAGTCGCAGGTGCAGAACGGCCTCGTCAACATGTCGCTCGACGGCCGCGGCCTCGTCGTCTCGATGCGCGAGGCCGGCAGCTTCTCGACCGGCAGCGCCGACCTGTCGAGCGCGGCGCTCGCGGCGCTGCGCGAGATCAGCGCCACCCTCAAGGATGTCGGCAACGTCGTGCGCATCGAGGGGCACACCGACGATGTGCCGATCAACACCCTGCGCTACCGCTCCAACTTCGAACTGTCGACCGCCCGCGCCACGAACGTGATCGCCTACCTCGTCGAGCAGGGGCTCGAGGCGCCGCGCATGTCGGCCGCCGGGTATGGCGAGTTCCACCCGGTCGTCGCCAACGACTCCGACGCGGGTCGTGCGATGAATCGCCGCGTCGACCTCGTGGTGCTCAGCCCGAAGGTGTCTGAACGCGAGGAACCCTCGGCGCAGTAAGCCCCCCCGGGATGAAGCAGAGCGCCGTGGCGACCGCCACGCGCGTTGACGTCGCCGGTGTGCGCTGCGCGGCGACGGTGTTACGATCCCCGCGTGCGCCTGGCACTGCTGCAGATCAACCCGACCGTCGGGGCCCTCGACGCCAACGCTGACGCCATCATCGATGCCGCGATGCGTGTCGCGCCCGGCACCGACCTGTGCATCACGCCCGAACTCGCCCTCTGCGGCTATCCGCCGCGCGACCTGGTGCTCCAGCGCGCGTTCGTCGCCCGCGTCCGGCAGGTGCTCGACCGCGTCGCCGAGGCCACGCGCCAGGGGCCGCCGCTCCTGGTGGGCCTGCCTCTCGAGAGCCCACAGTGCGAGGGGCGTCCGCTGGTG
>JAEUQQ010000229.1 GCA_016789685.1 Acidobacteriota bacterium
GCCGACGCGCCCGCAGTTCCAGCCGATGTTGTAGCCATCTGGCGCGAACGAGTCGTCCATCCAGGCCTTGACCCTGGCCAGCAGCCGGAACGTCGCGAGCAGTTCATCGTCGTGCAGGTCGAAGACCGTCTCGCGGTGTGCGACCGGGATGATGATGCCCGAGTGCCTGAGGGCGCCCTGGTGCCGACGGCTTTGCATGAACACCACCAGGTCGTCGCGCATGACCACATCCTGGTCGTCGTCGCGCATCTCGCAGTACGGGCATCCCGGCGGGGTCACGTCTTTCATTGCAGCATTCTTCAAGACCTGACCCCCGCGCGCAAGCACGGCTGCCACAGTGACCGACTCCCGGAACACACAGGTCGCACGGCCAGACCCCGCGCGGTGCCACGTCTTGAGAAATGCTGCAATGAAAGACGTGACCCCGTTGTGCAGTACCATGGGCGCGGAGGTGTGCGTGGAAGGCTGTCACTACATCGGCAACCAGTGGGTGCCGGCACTCGATGGGGCGACGATCGCGGTCGTGGATCCGAGCGATGCCCAGCCGTTTTCGACCATCGCCCGCGGCAGCGCCGCAGATGTGGATCGCGCCGTGGCCGCGGCTCGGGCCGCCGTCGGCGAGACCTTCGACGGCGAGTGGGGACGGTTGACCGCCGTGCAGCGCGGGCGCCTGCTCATGAAGTTGTCGAACGCCGTCGTGGCGCACCACGAGGAACTCGCCCTGCTCGAGGCGCGCGACACCGGCAAGGCCCTGCGCGTGGCCCGCAACGACGCGACCGCGCTGGCGCGCTATTTCGAGTACTACGCCGGGGCGTGCGACAAGCTGCACGGCGAGACGCTGCCCTTCGACACCGGGTTCACGGTGCTCACGATTCGCGAGCCACACGGCGTCACGGGCCACATCATCCCGTGGAACTACCCGATGCAGATCTTCGGACGCACGGTCGGCGGATCGCTCGCCGCCGGCAATGCCTGCGTCGTGAAGCCCGGCGAGGATGCCAGCCTCTCGTCGCTGCGCCTCGCCGAACTCGCCGCCGAGGTCGGATTCCCCGCCGGCGCCCTCAACATCGTCACCGGCTACGGCGCCGAGGCGGGGGCAGCGCTGTGCGCACACCGCGGCATCGATCACATCTCGTTCACGGGATCGGCCGTGACGGGATCGGCCATTGCGCACGCTGCGGCCGAGCGCCATTGCCCCGTCACGCTGGAACTTGGCGGCAAGTCGCCGCAGTTGCTCTTCGCCGACGCTGACCTCGACGCGGCGCTGCCCGTCATCGTGAACGCCATCATCCAGAACTGCGGCCAGACCTGTTCGGCCGGCAGCCGCCTGCTCGTCGAGCGGAGCATCTACGACGACGTGCTCGCGCGGCTCGCGACACGCTTCGCGGCCCTGAAATCCGGTCCTCCGGCGATGGACCTCGACATGGGGCCGCTGGTCAACGAGAAGCAATTCCAGAAGGTGCGAGACTTCGTCGCCCAGGCCGAGCGCGACGGCATCGGCGTCGCCGCGCGCGGCACCGTCGCGGCCGAGGCGTCGACGACGGGCTACTACCACGAGGCCGTGCTGCTGCGCGACGTGCCGCCCGGCAACCGCATCGCCCACGACGAAGTGTTCGGGCCCGTGCTGGTCGCGATGCCCTTCGACACCGAAGACGAGGCGATCCGCCTGGCCAACGGGACCGACTACGGCCTCGTCGCCGGCGTGTGGACGCGTGACGGCGGCCGCCAGCTGCGCCTCGCGCGGAAACTGCGCTGCGGCCAGGTGTTCGTCAACAACTACGGTGCCGGCGGCGGCGTCGAGCTGCCGTTCGGCGGGATGAAGGGCAGCGGCTACGGCCGCGAGAAGGGCTTCGAGGCGCTGCTCGGGTTCACGACGCTGAAGACGATCGCCATCAAGCACGGCTGAGTGATGTCCATCCCCGCATCGTCGCTCTTCTCGCTGGTGGCCACGATTCCCGAGCGGCGAGGCGGCGGAGACTTCGTCTGCCGCACGCGCTGGCAAATGGTGGACAAATTCTCTGACTACCAGGACGGTGACCGGGGACCGCAGCTCGAGGTCGTCGATGCCGGCCTGACGCCCGACCCCGGGCCATCCCGGCCACTCGTGATGCGGTGCGCCCTCAGGTTCACGACCTCGGCGGGGGCATGGACGCTCCACGTCGACAAGGCCCTCGTTACCCGGTGCGCCAAGGGCGACGAACTGCACCTGGCCAACACCGGCAACGAGGCCGATGTGCGTCGCGTCATCGCCGAGGCGGCGCAGCGCAACCTCGGTGGCGTCGCGACGAACTTCAACGTGCCGACAACGGCGCTGTCGTTCTTCAGGTCGCAGCACGTCGGGCGCTTCACGTTCACGCGCGCCGCGACCAGGACGATCGAGGGTGTCGAGACGTGGGCGCTCGACTTCCGTGAGACACGGTCGCCCACGCTCGTCGTCACCCGCGACGGCGACGACGTGCCGATGAGCGGAACGGTCTGGGTCGCCCCCGCCGACGGCGTCGTCGTGCGGACGCGACTGCGGCTTCGCGACTTTGCCGATGTCGAGCCTCTTGCCGATGAGTACGGCAGGCCGACCTACTGGGCCCGCGAGGCCGACTACATCCAGCCGCAGGGTGCGGCCGAGGCCGGTGCGGCAACATCGACGACCGTGCAGGGATGGACGCACGCCGGTCCGGCGCCCACCGCGAGCGCGGCACCACCATCGAAGGCATCGGCACGCGCCCGGCGTGTCAGTGCAGCGAGAGTCATCAATCCCGAGTTTCGCGAGATCGACAGCCTGGCCGACATTGACGTGTCGTACACGCGCGAGGCCAGGTCGGGCATGTGGCTGCCCGCGAAGATGAACGAGATCTACCAGGGACCTCTTCCGCGTGGCCGCAGCGGTCCCATCGTCGGCCGTATCGTCGGCAGGGCGACCTACGCAGGGTACCGTCACCTCGACGTGCCGGTGCGCGTGACGCTGCCGCAGTAGCGTCGTGTGCGGCGTCGTTGACGGTCAGTAACCATCGCGCGTGGGAACGGCACCGCCCGTCGCGCGCGGTTCGCCTGCGCTACCTACCCGGGTCGCCGGCAGGCGCTCGAGCCCGGCTACTGGCGCGCGAGCCGGAACTGCTGCCGTGCCCTGACGGAGACTCTCGTTCGCCCAGGCACCGTGATCTCGAGCGCGTGCGACTTGCCGTCGCGATCGGCAGCGTCTGGCTCGATGCCGACCACATACCAGGCCGAGAGTTCCTTGCCGAGACGTGCAAACCCGGCCGTGCCCTGCGAACTCGTCACGGTGATGCCCCCGGTGACCCACGACAGCTGCGCCTCGGCCGTCGAGCCCTGATCGGGCGGCGCGCTCTGCGGCAGGCTGTCACCATCCGACCTGATGCCGCTGTGCACATTCCACACCTGCATCGAGTGGATGTGCACGCGCGCAGCGGCAGCCATCTGGCTCAGCCGAGTGACTGACATCAGGTCGCCTTCGGGGATGGGCGTGCCGCCGGTGATGAGCACGAGGTGTTTCGTGCCGTCGAGCGGCGCAAGCGAGGCCACCATCCGCTCGAGCGGGTGCAGGCTCTCGTTGAGCGTGGCGCCCGCCGGAGTCACCAGCCGCCGCGCCGGTGCCGTGCTCTGATCCCACATGATGCCCTTGCGCTCCGACTGCTCGCGCCCGATCGGCAGCATGGTGCCGGTCGCCTTCAGCAGCTCGCGCTTGAGGTGTTCGCGATCGTTGACCTTCGTGGCGAACGGCAGCGTCCACAGCCCCACGCGATCCTGCGGCCCGAGCGTGTCGACGAATCGCACCGCGGCATCGAGGAACGAACGGCCGGTGCCTTGCGGAATGCGGTCACGATCCACCGCGATGGCGCGTCAGCTCCGCCAGCGGCCGGCGCAACGGGCGCACCCGGTGACGGAGACGACTCGTGGGCCCTGACGTACTTCAACGTGGCGATGCGCCGCGGGGTCCCATCGACCGTGACGCGGAAGTCGGCAACCGACAAGTCGCCGACGCTCGTGCCGTCGCGCGACAGCACGGTGACATCAGAGGTGATCAGCTCGACGCCGCTGCGGAAGACCTGCGGTGCGGCCGGCACCTGGCGCTCCTGCGCCACCGGCAGCGCAGTCGATCCGGCCAGGAGGGCGAGGGCCACCAGGCCCATCGCGGGACGAGAGGAGAACGCGTGCGCGTACATGTACACCTCGGTGAGGCGGCGGCCCACAGCGACACGATACTCCAGTTCCATTTCGGCACTGCGCGTATGATCCCTGTGCCGCCTGCCTGGCGTGCGCGCCGGAGTGAGATGCATGACTGCTCGTGAGGTCGTCGGGAGCCGCGTCGCGATCGCACTGTCGTGTGCAGTCCTGATGCTGCCGCGCGGTACCGGCGCGCAGCCCTCCGATGCCGCCCTCGACGCGGTGGTGCGGAAGATGGCCGACTACGTCGCGGCCTATGGCGAACGGGCGTCGGTGATCGTGGCGGCTGAGACCTACACCCAGTTGCATCGGGGCGCAGCCCACGAAATCCCCCGCGACGCCTACGGCAGGCCACGACCCACGCGCGTCCTGACCTCGGAGTTCGCGATCGTCAAGGTCGCCGACCAGCTTGGCTGGACGGGCTTCCGTGACGTCGTCGAGGTCGATGGCCAGCATGTGGCCGACCGCCAGGACCGGCTCGTCACGCTGCTCACCGGACCGGTCGGCGGCGACGCCGAACTGCGGCGACTTGCCAACGAAAGCGCGCGCTACAACATCGGCGCCGTGATCAGGAACGTCAATCTGCCGACGACGGCGATGTTCTTCTTCCATCCCCAGCATGTCGGCCGCTTCTCGTTTCGCCGTACTGGGACGATGAAGATCGACGGTGTCGAGACGTGGGCGATCGACTTCACCGAGATCCGGACGCCAACGCTGGTGATGAAGCGCGACGGCACCGATGTGCCTGCCGAGGGGACCCTCTGGGTCGTGCCCGGTGATGGCACCATCGTGCGCATGAGGCTCCGACTCCAGGGATTCGCCGAACTCGTCACAGCGTCATCCGCGACGGCGGCAACATCGGTGCGCGGGAGCCAGAGCATGGCCGAGATCGACGTGAACTACCGGCGCGATCCCGCGTCTGGCGTCTGGTTTCCCGACCGGATGGAGGACGTGTACCGCGTGCCAGCCCGTGTGCCCAGGGGCGATCTGAAGTACGTGCACACGATGGGCCGAGCGACCTACTCCAACCTCCGGTACTTCCAGACCGCCGTGCGGATCGTCGTGCCGCAGTAGGCCGTGGTCCGCCAGCAACTGCTGTCTCGCGCGCCGGCGTGCACGCCGCGGCGCCGCGGCCCGGGTGTCTCTCGATGTTCATCCCAGTTCCTCGACCGGAAGTGCGCGGATGCCTTTGCCGATGGGGAAGCCGTGACGTGCCCGCGACACCAC
>JAEUQQ010000246.1 GCA_016789685.1 Acidobacteriota bacterium
GAGGCCGCCGCGTCGGCCGCCACGGTCGGCCCTGGTGACGACGACGCGCTGACCGACGCGGTCCGTGCCTGCAACTTGAAGCCCGACGTCCGCAGCAACCGGATGCGCTGCTTCAGCTTCTCGGTCACCTGGCCGACCGAGTACGGCCCGCCGGGCTTGGGGATCACGTCGATCGCGCCGATGCGCAGGGCGTCGACGCTCGTCGCCGACCCCGTCTGGGTCAGCGAGCTGACGATGATCACCGGGATGGGATGATGCTCCATCAGTTTCCGCAGGAAGGTCAGGCCATCCATGCGCGGCATCTCGATGTCGAGGGTGAGGACGTCGGGATGGTGCTGCAGGATGAGGTCGCGCGCCATGAACGGATCCGAGGCGACGGCCACGACTTCCATGTCGGGCTCCCCGCGGATGGCATCGGCGAGCACCTTGCGGACGATCGCCGAGTCATCGACCACGAGGACACGAATCTTCCTGGTCAGTGGATTCATGCCGGCTCCGAGACGAACTGCACGCGCAGCCGCAGCGGCAGGTCGTTCATGCTCATGAGGACCTGCCCGACATGTTCGTCGGCGGCGGGCGGGTCGAGCGGCAGCCAGTCGATCGGCTTGCGCACGACCGCGGGCGGTTGAAGGTCGAACCGGCGGTCTTCGCACGCGCGCGTGAGCCACGTGCCACAGACCTGGTTGGCGAACTCCCCGGTCGAGTCGAACAGGTGTGGTTCCTCGATCGGGTCGTCGGGACCGAGGCCGAGGAACGCCTGCAGCAACTGCCGCGCGAGCGCCTCGTTCATCGTGAGCTGCACGAGCCCGGCGAACGCGCCGTGGAAGTGGACCTCGGTCACGACCCAGGGCTCGCGCACCGGGGGCACCTCGGGATCGAAGACCGGCGGGTTGCGCACCAGGTCGACGAACGAGGGCTCATCGAGCCGCACCGTGAAGCCGAAGAAGCTGTTCTCGGCCACCTCGACCAGCGCCGCCCGCACGGCCTCTTCGTGCTCAGCGAACGTGGGCACCGGTAGTGATCTCAGCAAGGACATCGCGCATCACCTCGGGACGGAAGGGTTTCTCGACGTACAGTCGAACGTTGAGATCCTTGACTTCTTCGCGCCTGGCACTCGAACCGTCGGTGCTGATGATGACGCGCGTCAGGTTGTGGTATCTCGGGTACTTGCCAATCTCGCGCAGCAGCTGCGTGCCCGTCATCACCGGCATGTTGATGTCGGTGAACAGGGCGTCGATGTCATTCGCCTCGAGCACCTTGATGGCCTCGACGCCGTTCGACGCCTCGTAGATGTTGCCGATGGGGACCTCGCACAGGCTGGCCACGCGCTTGATCATCATGCGCATCATCGCGGAGTCGTCCACGATGAGGATGTTCAGCGGCCGTGGGCCGGAGGTGGCGGTCGTCTGCGAATCCGACATACTGTGCTCCCCTCAGAGCTCGTTGATTTGCTCGCGGCCGGAGGTAATCTGCAACCGGCCATCGGCGACGTACAGGTTCACGGTGCGCACGGCCTTGCCGCCCACGTCCTCGGACTTGATGAGCACGCCATTGCGCCAGAGCAGGTTCTTTGCCGCGAGGATGTTGCGTTTGCCGATGTCGAACGACGCGCCGTGCCCCGCCACCTCGGCGCCACCGGCCAGGCGCACGATGCAGCGGTTCTTCTGCAGCCCGTACTTGTACGCCGTCTGGAACAGCAGCGGGATCCCGGCGTCGGCAAACGCCGCCGGCTGGTCCTTGGCCCGTGTCGGGTTGATGCGGGAGTCGGGCAGCAGGAAGTGCAGCAGGCCCGCGACGAAGTTCGTCGGATCCCACAGGCACACGGCGATGCAGCTGCCGAGCGCATGGGTGATGATCACGTCTTCCTTCTTGTTCGACACGGCGAACTCGCCGATGCCGACCACGAGCCGCTGGCCGCCGGCCCCGGGTTGCGACGGGGCCACGTAGGGCCCGCGCACCGGTTCGGTGCCTGCCACCCGCAGCGGCGGCCGGCTGGGCGGCGCCGTGCCCAATGACGACGTGCGCCAGGTATCGGGCTTCACGCATCCCTCCGCCGGTAGACTGCGGGAGCCATCCACTTCAGGCCGTGCGTGATCCCGTTGAGGCTCTCGGAGTGCGAGATGAACAGGTAGCCGCCGGGGGCGAGGTGGCGCTCGAGCATCGAGACAACGCGCTGCTGCAC
>JAEUQQ010000294.1 GCA_016789685.1 Acidobacteriota bacterium
CAGGAACATCCGGCAGCGAACGGGGCATCGCACGCACGCTCGTCAGTGACCTCAGGGGCGTGCTTACGGGTGGTGGAAGCTTCACCTCGCATCGCGTCGCGAAGCGCACGCTTGCCGATCTCGAGGAGTTCTACCTCACCGAAGCACATCGCAAGCGGCTCGCGCAGGCGGGATTCCTGAAGCGCTGGCTCCTGCGATTGTGGTGGCTGTTCAAGGGCCTCGTCCTGAAGCTGAGCCCGACGCGCCGCCTGCTGCTCGCGCTCGGCCTGTTCACCTTCACGGGTCTCAGGATCCGGAGCGAAGACCTCAGCCTCGACGTCCCCGGCGTTGGGTTCGGGCTGGTCCTGCTGGTGCTGGCCCTCGAGTTGCGCGACAAGATGGTCGCGCACGATGAACTCGAAACGGGGCGGACGGTGCAGCGCGCGCTGATGCCGTCGGCGGCGCCGGTGCTCGAGGGTTGGGACGTGTGGCTCTACACGCGTTCGGCCAACGAGGTGAGCGGCGACCTGGTCGATGTGCTGGCGCTTGCGCAGCAGCGCACGGTGCTGGTGCTGGCCGACGTCGCGGGCAAGGGCCTCAGTGCCGCGCTGCTCAGCGCGAAGCTGCAGGCCACGGTGCGTGCCCTCGTGTTCGACACCGAGACGCTGCCGTCGCTCGGCGATCTCGGTGAACGCGTCAACCACATCATGTATCGCGACCGCGTGCGTGGCCGCTTCGCGACGATGGTGGGCCTGCTGACGGCGGCCGACAGCGGCACGGTGCGGCTGGTCAACGCGGGGCACATGGCGCCGCTGGTGGTGCGCGGCCTCACGATCGAGGAACTGCCGCGCGGTTCGGCCGCGATCGGGATGGTGCCGGTCGCCGGGTGTGCCGAGCAGTCTGCCGACCTGGGCACCGGCGACACGCTGGTGGTCTACTCCGACGGCGTCACCGAGGCGATGAACGAGGCGCGCGACTTCTTCGGCGACGAGCGCCTGCGGTCGGTGCTGGGGTACGCGCGCGGCCAGGGTGCCGCCGCGGTCGGCCAGGCCATCGTCGATGCGGTGTCGCGCTTCGTCGGCGACGCCCCCGTGCACGACGACGTCTCGCTCATCATCCTGCGCCGCACGTAGGGGTCACATCTTTCTTCATCGCTTTTTGCACGGTGTGTCCCCGCCCAGCGTGCGGCGGTGCATGAGGGCAGGGACGATGCAGGCCTGACCCGTGCTCCCGGAGTGCCTCCACGCACTCCGGGAGTCGGGGTGAACGCTCCGCGTGCGGCCTACGGCCAGATCGGCCAGCACGACTGCGGCACGTCGGGCGCCTCGTCGATGCCGGGGAACCCCGTGCGCGCCGCAGGTGTCGCCGGCGCCGGACGGCTCGGATCGAGCGCCTGCGCAACCTGCGCACGCGCGTCGTCGAGGTGGCGGCGCGTCGCGGCGTCGCCGGCCCGCGGCAGGGCCAGCCGCAGCTCGACGTCGAGGGTCTTGAGCTCGCCGCGGAACAGCGCACGCGCCTCGTCGGCCGCCGGCGTGATGCGCGACGAGGCGAGGTCGAGCCACGCACGCTGCAGGTTGCGGCGATACGGATCGATCTTCACGCTCGCGCCCGCCAGCTCCGCCCAGAGCCCCTTGCGCACGTCGCCGAGGAACGTCGCCGGCTGGTAGGCCGCGGCGCCGTCGATCGCGCCGAGTTCGACCATGCGCGCCACGCGCGTCGTGCTCAGCAGGTTGTTGAGCACGCGCACCTGCGCCGCCCGCACGCGGTCGAGCGACCCTGTGGGCTCGACGCGCCGCAGGATCTCGGGGTTGAGCAGGAAGGCCGGCGTCGCAAACGCACGCTCGTTGAGGAACTTCACCGCGGCCGCCTGGCGCGCCGCCGGAATCGGCGCGAACCGCACGCCCGCCTGCCCGCCGTGCTTCTGCTGCGACTGCAGGCCGCCCACGACCGACACCACGTGATTGAGTTCCGTCGCCCACTGCCCCACCGTGCGCGCGTGGAGTTCCGCAAGGTCGTCCCAGTTCTCGCCGGGCGCGGTCGTCGCCGGCAACAGCAACGCCGCCACGCGCTCGAGGTTCTTGATCCCCAGCGTGGTCGCCTGCACCGCGTCGGCATCGCCGACCGCTTCGGTCAGCTCGCCCGGATCGCTGCCGCGGCTGTCGGCGGTCGAGAACCGCAGGTACGGCTTCTCGTCCTGCTCGCGCGCCCACGCATCAAGGGTCTTCTTCTCATCGTCGGCGCTCTTCGCTGCAGCGATTGGCGCGTAGCCCCACTTCGTCGCCCACTTGTCGTACGGCCCAATCCCCGGGATGAGCAGTTTCGGATCGATCCTGTCTTCGGGCTGCGCGACGTAGTTGAACCGCGAGTAGTCCATCAGTGTCGGCGTGTGCCCCATCGTCTTCAGCCACTCGGGATCGCGGAGCTTCTCGACCGGATACGTCGAACTCGCCTTCATGTTGTGCTGGAAGCCGAGCGTGTGCCCGACCTCGTGCGCGACCACGTATTCGACGAGCTGCCCCATCAGGTCATCGGGGAACGGCAGCGACTGCGCGCGCGGATCGAGCGGGGCGACCTGCGTGAAGTACCAGCTGCGCTGGAGGTTCATGATGTTGTGGTACATCTGGATGTCGGACTCGAGGATCTCGCCGGTGCGGGGGTCGTGGATGTGCGGCCCCGACGCGTTCTCGATCGTCGACGGCAGCCAGCGGATGACCGAGTAGCGCGCATCCTCGGCGCTCCACTCGGGGTCGTTCACCGGCGCGTCCTTCGCGACGATGGCCTTGCTGAAGCCCGCGGCCTCGAAGGCCACCTGCCACTGCTCGACGCCGCGCTTGATGTACGGCACCAGCCACGTCGGCGTCGCCGCGTCGATGTAGTAGGTGATGGGCGTCACCGGCTCCGACACGGCGGCCGACGGGTCCTTCTTCTCGAGGCGCCAGCGGGTGATGTAGCGGCGCTCGGGTGCGCGGTGCTCGTCGTGCCCGTAGTCCATCTGTCGCACCGAGAAGTAGCCGACACGCTCGTCGAACAGGCGCGGCAGCATCGGCTTCTCGGGCAGCGTGACCATGCTGAAGTGCATCAGGACGCTGTAGCTGCCCGGACGCGGCGCGGGCGCCTGGAAGGGCGACGAGGGCGCCGGCGGGCCCTGCTGCCCGGTCGGCGTGCTCTCGGGCGGCAC
>JAEUQQ010000342.1 GCA_016789685.1 Acidobacteriota bacterium
CACCGCGAGTCGAAGTGAGCGAGCACCGCGAGTCGAAGTGCCCGCACTGAGCGAGCACCGCGAGTCGAAGTGAGCGAGCGGAGCGAGTCGAAGTGAGCTACTTCACCCATCTCGAGTGCAGTGTCCCGTGCGGCGCGGGTCCCTTCGATGCGCGCCAGACCCACCACCTGTGCACGTGCGGCATGCCCCTGCTCGCGCGTTACGACCTGCGCGCGGCCCGCGCGTGGTCGCGCGAGTCGCTGTCAGGGCGTGTGGCGTCGTTGTGGCGCTATCGCGAGCTGCTGCCCGTGTTCGACGGCGAAGAGCCCGTCACGCTCGGCGAGGGATTCACGCCGCTGATCCACGCACGGCGGCTCGGTGCGAGCCTGGGCCTGCCGAAGCTCTACGTGAAGGACGAGTCGCTCAATCCGACCAACTCGTTCAAGGCCCGCGGACAGTCGGCCGCGGTGACGCGCGCCAAGTACCTCGGCGCCCACACCCTCTCGGTCCCATCGGCCGGCAATGCCGCCAACGCCATGTCGGCCTATGCGGCGGCGGCCGGGATCCCCGCCAAGGTCTTCATGCCGCGCGACGTGAAGACCCCGTTCATCCGCGAATGCGAGACCTACGGGGCCGACATCACGCTGGTCGACGGGTTGATCACCGATGCCGGGCGCATCGCGGCCGAACACGGGGGCCCGCTGGGCTGGTACGACGTCTCGACGCTCAAGGAGCCGTACCGCGTCGAGGGCAAGAAGACGATGGGCTACGAGGTGGCCGAGCAGCTCGGGTGGGAGTTGCCCGACTGGATCCTCTACCCCACTGGCGGGGGCACGGGGATGGTCGGCATGTGGAAGGCCTTCGCCGAAATGGAGGCCATCGGCTGGCTCCCCCACGGGGGCAAGCGGCCGCGCATGGTGAGCGTGCAGGCCGAAGGCTGCGCGCCCATCGTGCGGGCGCTCGCCGAGGGCACCGAGCGTGCCGAGATGTGGCAGGGCGCGCGCACCGTGGCCGATGGGCTGCGGGTGCCGAAGGCCATTGGCGACTTCCTGGTGCTGCGCGCCGTGCGCGAGAGCGGCGGCACGGCCATCGCCGTGCCCGACCGCGCCATGGTCGAGGGGATGATCGACATCGGGCGCCACGAGGGCATCAGCGCCGCGCCCGAAGGCGGAGCCGCGCTCGTCGCCCTCAGGCAGTTGATCACCACAGGGCAGGTGACGCCTGCACACTCGGTGGTGCTGTTCAACACGGGTGGCGCCCTGAAATACCTCGACGCCCTCGACATCCTCCGCTGAGCGCAGCGGCCCCGCACGGCTCTCGCCGACGCGGGGCCAGCCCCGGCGCCGGGCCGGGTCAGTCGCCGAACGAGATGCCGACCGAACGTGCCGTGAGCAGGATGTCGTGATGCTCGGGCACCGTCTTGGTCTTGCCGACGACTTCGCTCAGTGACACGGGCACGATGTCTGGCGGATGGCTGGCCACCATCTTCCCGAACTGTCCCCGCATGATCAGATCGACGGCACGGGCGCCGAAGCGCGTGGCCAGCACGCGGTCGTAGGACGTCGGCGATCCGCCGCGCTGCAGGTGCCCGAGCACGACGGTGCGGGCTTCCTTGCCGGTCAGGGCTTCGAGGTCATGGGCCAGCTTGTGCCCGACGCCGCCGAGACGCTCGACGTATTCGCCGGCGGCCGCCTTGACGATCGAGCGCTGCCCGCCCTTGGGCTTGGCGCCCTCGGCGACCACGACGATCGTGAACTTGGCGCCGAACTCGTCGCGCGCGCGCACGCGCTCGGCGACCTTCTCGACATCGTAGGGAATCTCGGGGATGAGGATGACGTCGGCGCCACCGCCGAGGCCCGCGTGCAGGGCGATCCAGCCGGCGTAGCGGCCCATGACCTCGACGACCATGATGCGGCGATGGGCGGCGGCCGTGGAGTGCAGCCGATCGATGGCTTCGGTTGCGAAGCTGGTGGCGGTGTCGAAGCCGAAGCAGTTGACCGTGCCGACGATGTCGTTGTCGATCGTCTTGGGCACGCCGACGATGGGCATGCCGAGCTGGTAGAAGTGCTGCGACAGGCTGAGCGTGCCGTCACCACCGATGGCGACGACCGCGTCGATCCCGGTCTTCTCGAGGATCTCGATGCAGCGATCGCCGTAGTCCTTCGGTCCGTCCGAGGTCATGAACGGCTTGAGGAAGGGGTCGCCACGATTGACCGTGCCCAGGATGGTGCCGCCCATGCGGAGGATGCCGGTGACATCCTTGTGCGTCAGCGGAAAGGGACGATCGACTTCGATCAGGCCATCGAACGAGTCCGGAATGCCGTAGCACTCGAGGCCGCGGTTGATGGCCGACTTGACGACGGCACGGATGACTGCGTTGAGGCCGGGCGCGTCGCCCCCGCCGGTGAGTACGCCGATTCGGTGAACTTTGTCCATGGGATTCCCGGGCAGAACGCCCGACGTGCCGGGCGAGTATATCAGTGGGGGCAGACGCTGGCCGGAGTCGGGCCATGCCACCCTCCGTGAATATCGGCAGCGTGCGGCGGGCGCGATAGTTGAGGCGGCCGGCGCGTGTCGGTTCTTGCGAGTCGCCGAAACGCCGTGCTATGCTCTCCCGGTTGTCTGGAGTGCGGCGACGCGCACAGGGAACACCCTCTCGCACGATGAGTGGGCGGCTAGCTCAGCTGGGAGAGCGCCGCGTTCGCAACGCGGAGGTCACGAGTTCGAGCCTCGTGCCGTCCACCAAATTCCTTCCCCACCCTGCGGTCTCGGCGTCCAGGCGGATGTGTTGCGTCCACCGAGCGGTGCCCCGTCACGCCGCCACGATTCCGCGCTTATAATCACGCGATGCCGATCTTCGAGTATCGCTGCGCCGCGTGCGACGCCAGGTTCGAACAGTTCGTCCAGGGCAGCCGGACACCTGAGTGCCCGTCGTGCCACGGCACGCAGCTCGAAAAGCAACTCTCGGTCTTTGCCGTCAGCGCCAAGGGGTCATCGTCGAACGTGCCGATGCCTTCGGGCGCGTGTGGCGCCTGCGGCGACCCGCGTGGCCCAGGCGCGTGTTCGATGAACTAGCGAGCCGTGACATGGCCATTCCCCGGGTTTCTCCCGCCGACATCAAGACGCGCGTCGATGCCGGCGAGTCCATCACCTTCGTCGATGCCCGCCTGAAGTACCCGTTCGAGCACAGTTCGCTGAGTGTGCCGCAGGCCCTGCGTGTCGCGCCGCCCGCGTTCGACGTGAGTGCCATCCCGACGGCGGGAGATCTCGTGGTGTACGACTCAGACCCGGCAGAGGTCGTGGCCGAAGATGTGGCCGCGCAGCTGGCGGCCAGGGGGGCGCGCGTGGCCGTCCTGAGTGGCGGCCTCAACGGCTGGATCGCGGCCGGAGGCGCCACGGCCACGAAGCCGGCGGTCGGGCAGGCCGCACCAGGCGCCGACGCCGCCAAGGGTTAGGCCCCTGTTCTTCTCGCGTTCTGCTGACGGGCTCGCCGAACTCCCCATTCGCCTGCGCCAGTTGGCGGCGATCGAGACGTGGCGGAACCCGATCCTCAACCGGCGCGCCTGGTGGCGGCTCGCCGAGGCGCTGGCGGCGGTGCCCGATGGGCAGCGGCGCGCGCTGCTCAGGCGCAGGGCGCTGGCACCGGACCTCGACGGGCTTCCCAACATGCACGACGCGTTCGCCGATGCCGATCGGCTGCTCGGGCGCGACGGCGCGTCGTGGCTCGACGAGCGGCTCTCGACATTGCCCGACGACGTGGCACACCTCGTGGCCAGCGACCCGGTGGACCTGCTGCCCGCCGTCTTGTCGCTGCGCACCTCGGCCATCGCGACCTGCGGCGACCTGGCGATGGCGATGCGCGACGCACAGGCCACCGGCGACGCCGACCGCACCGCCAACTTCTCGCGGTGGTTGGCGATCATGCGCGACGGCCGGGCGCACCGCTCGCTCTCGCACGGCTTTGCGGTGATGGAGCGGCTGCGCGACGCGCTGGCGCTGCGGTGGCCAGACGCGCCAGTCCTCGAGCCCCTCGGCTCGATGCGTCGCTACGAGCCGGTCATCGGCGACCTCGACTTCCTCGTCGAATCGCGCGAGCCCACGCAGACCATGCGGCGCCTGCTGGCGGCGCTGGGCATTGCCGAGTCGCACTTGCTCACGCCGACACATGCGCTGTTCCTCGACGGCGACCGCCAGGTCTCGCTGCGGGTGGCCGGTCCCGACACCGCGCCCGCACTGCGCCTGGCGCTCACCGGCAGCGCCGCGCACCTCGCGCACCTCGATGCCCGCGCCCACGAGTTCGGCCTCGCCCTGCGGGCCGGCGGCCTCATGCATCTCGAGTCCGACGAGATCCTCGAGGTCGAGCACGAGCGCGACATCTACGCGCTGCTGCACCTGCCGTGGGTCGAGCCCGAACGCCGGCACGGCGAGGCCTCGGACTTTGCGGACGACACGACGGCCGACCCTCTGGTCGAGATCGGCGACATTCGCGGCGATCTGCACACGCACACGATCTGGAGCGACGGCCGCGATGCGGTCGACGCGATCGTCTATGCCGCCCGCAGCCTGAAGTACGCCTACGTCGCGATCACCGATCACTCCGAGCGTGCCAGCGCGCCGCGCACGCTGCGGCGCGATCGGATCGCACGGCAGGCCGACGACGTGGCCCGTGTACGCCAACTGGTGCCCGAGGTCGAGATCCTGCACGGCGTCGAGGTCGACATCATGGGCGACGGCTCACTCGACTTCCCGGACGAACTCCTGGCACGTTTCGACATCGTGCTGGCCTCGCTGCACGAGCGACACGGTCACGCGCCCGCCCAGTTGCTCGCACGCTACGAGGCCGCGATGTATCACCCACTCGTGCGCATCGTCACGCACCCGGCCAACCGGGTGCCTGGCCACGATCCCGGGTACGACCTCGATTTCGAGGCGTTCTTCACGACCGCGCGCGAAACGGGGACCGTGGTCGAGGTCGATGGCGGCCCGCACCACCTCGACCTCGATGGCCACCTCGCCAGGCGTGCCGTCGCGATGGGGGTGCTGCTGAGCATCGACAGCGACTGCCACAATGCCTCGCGGCTCGGGCGCCAGATGCGGATGGGCGTCGGCACGGCCCGGCGCGGCGGCGTCAGGCCACGCCAGGTGGTCAACACCCTGGGCATTGGCGAATTGCGGCGGTGGCTGGCCGTCAAGCGTCCCCGCTACGAGCGCTAGCCTGGGCAACGCGGGTGCGCCCCGCCAGGCCAGCCGCTGCGGCCAATACGGCGCGCCCATCGTCGAAAGTGCGTGGAAAACGCTGTGCTATCATCCGCTTCGATCGTGAGATTCCGGCACATCCTGCCATCGCTCCCGTACTGCGGCATGGTCGCGGGGCTGATCGTGCTGAGCCTCGCGCTGGCCCCCGCACCGCTGCGGGCACAAGACGCGGCCACGACCCTCGCCGCACGCATCCAGGCCCGCTACGACACGGTGCACGACTTCCAGGCCGACTTCGAGCAGAGCTACGTCGGCGGCGCGCTGCGGCGACGCACGACCGAGCGCGGGACGATGCAGGTCAAGAAGCCGGGACGGATGCGCTGGGAGTACACGCGGCCCGAACGCAAGCTGTTCGTGTCTGACGGCCGCAAGACCTACGTCTACGTGCCGGCCGACAAGCAGGTGATGATCGCCGACGTTCCCTCCGACGACCGGGCATCGACGCCCATCCTGTTCCTGGCGGGCAAGGGCGACCTCGTGCGCGACTTCACGGTGAGCGAGGCGACCGTCGCGAACGCGCCTGCCAACACGGCGGCCCTCACGCTCACGCCCAGGCGCCCCGAGGCGGAGTACTCGACCATCACGCTCGTCGTCGACCGGACGTCACTCGAGATCCGCATGTTCGTCGCGGCCGACGCGCAGGGAGGCACCTCGACGTTCACCTTCACGAACCTGCGCGAGAACGTCCACCCGCCTGACAAGTCGTTCACCTTCACCATCCCGAAGGGCGTCGATGTCGTCACGCAGGACTGACCCCCTCCCGCGGCGCGCCGCCGTGCTGGCCACGCTGCTCGTCGTCGCGATCGCCGCCGGGTGCGCGTCGAGCGGGGCCCTGCACCTCGGGCGCCAGGCCGAGCGCAACGGCGACTACGATCGCGCGGTCGTCGAGTTGACGCGTGCCGTGCGCGAACGGCCCAACGATGTGCTCCTCAAGTCAGACCTCCAGCGCGTGCGCCTCAAGGCGTCAGAAGAACACCTGACGCGCGGGCGGCGGCTCGCCTCGACCGGGCGCCTCGAAGAAGCGCTGGTCGAATTGCAGCTCGCCTCCGAACTCAATCCCACGAACGGCGACGCCGACGACCTGCTGCGCTCGACGCGGACGAAGCTCCGCACCAAGGTGGCCGTCACCCGCGAGGGCAAGACCCAGCTCGAGACGCTGATCGACCAGAGTCGCGGGCTCGCGCCACCGGGCCTCGACCTGCCGCGCGACGTGAAACTGCCCGACTCGCTGGTCTTCCGCGACGCCAGCGCACGCGATGTGCTGACCGCGCTCGCGCGGTTCGCGTCGATCAACGTGGTCTTCGACCCCGCCTATCGCGACGCGTCGCTGTCGATCGACCTGCGGCAGATTGGCCTCGAAGAGGCGCTGACGGCGGTGACGACGAGCACGCGGAACTTCTACCGCGTGACGGCGGCCCGCACCGTGACGATCGTGCCAGACACGGCCGCGAAGCGCCGCGAATACGAGGAAGAAGTCATCCGCACGTTCTACCTGAGCAACGCCGACCTCAAGGAATCGCTCGACCTCCTCCGCATCGTGGTCGACAACCGGCGGCTCTCACCCATCACCGCGACCAACGCGATCACCATCAAGGACACGCCCGAGCGCATCGCCGCGGCGGCCCGCGTGCTCAACGCGATCGACAAGGCGCGCGCCGAGGTCGTCATCGACGTGGAATTGATCGAGGTCGATCGATCGCGGCTCACCGAGTACGGCGTGCGCGTGGCGTCTCCAGGCGCCGACGGCATCGACGGCAGCGTCGATGCGAACCGCGACGGCCTCACGCTGAGCGACATCCGCAACCTGACGCAGTCCGACATCTTCCTCGCGAACCTGCCCGGCCTGTACTACAAGCTGCTGAAGACCGACGCGCTGACGCGCACGCTCGCGAATCCGCAGTTGCGGACGTCAGAGGGGCTCGCGGCGCAGGCACGATTCGGCGAGCGGGTGCCCATCCCGGTGACGACGTTCGCGCCGATCGCGACGGGTGGCGTGAACCAGCAGCCGATCACGTCGTTCAACTACGAGAACATCGGCGTGAACATCGACATCACGCCCCGCATCCACCACGACGACGACGTCTCGCTCGCGCTGAAGATCGAGGTGAGTTCCATCTCGGGCACCGGCTACGGCGGCCTGCCGACGTTCGGGAACCGCTCGATTGCCACGACGATCCGGCTCAAGGACGGCGAGACGAACATGCTCGCCGGGCTGATCCGCGACGAAGAACGCCGCACGATGCGCGGCATTCCCGGGCTCAGCGACCTCCCGGTCGTCGGCCGCCTGTTTGCCGGCAACAAGACCGAGAAGGTCGAGACCGACATCATCCTGGTCCTCACGCCGCACATCGTCCGCGTGCTCGACCTGACCGAGAACGACCTGCGTCCCTTCCGCGTCGGCCGCGCCGATGCCGGTACTGGCGCTGTCGTCGACATGCCGCCAGCACCGCAACCGGGCGCCCCGGAGCCGGGCGAACCGCAGGTCCCGACGACCATGCCGGGAGGCGTCCCCGGTGCCGTGACGCCGACGCGGCCGCCCGTCAAGCCGCCTCCGCGCTAGTCAGCGCCTCACGGCGCCGCCCTACTCACCCCCGACGCGTTCGACCGTGGCGCCGAGCGACCGCAGGCGCTCGACCAGCCGTGCGTACCCTCGCTCGACGATCTCGACCGACAGGATCCGACTCTCGCCATCGGCGGCGAGCGCCGCGGCAATCAGCGACATGCCCGACCGGATGTCGCGGCTGTCGAGGACACGGCCGCGCAGCGTGCGCGGGCCGGTGACGACGATGCGGTGCGGGTCGCACAGGAACAGGTCGGCGTTCATCCCGCTCATCTGCTCGAGCGCGAAGAGCCGCAACTCGTACATCCAGTCATGGATCAGCGTGCGGCCCGCTGCCTGCGTCGCCAGGACGGTGATCAGGCTGACGAGGTCGCTCGGGAAGCCCGGCCACAGCCCGGTCGTGATCCGCCGGATCGCCACCGGTGACGACGGCAGGACGGTGAGTCCGGCGTCGTCGAGGCGGCACTCGACCCGCATCCGCTGCAGCACCGACACGATCGGCTCGAGATCGGCCGGCCGGGCGCCGCGCACGGTCAGCGTGCTCTTCGTGACGGCCCCGACGACCGCCCAGCTGCCGGCCTCGATGTAGTCGCCGTCGAGACGATGCCGCGCGCCGCGCGGCCGTGCCAGGCCGTGCACGCGGACCGTGGATGTGCCGGCCCCTTCGATGCCGACCCCCATCTCGCCGAGAAAACGGCAGAGTTCGACGACGTGCGGCTCGCAGGCCGCGTGCCGGATTTCGCTCGTCCCCGGCGCCGCGGCGGCCGCCAGGATGGCCGTCTCGGTGCCAGTGACCGACGCTTCGTCGAGATAGATGGACGCGGCGTGCAGGCCGCCTGGCGCCTCGAGCACGTGGCCCTCGTCGGCTTCACTGATCCGCACGCCGAAGGCCTGGAGGGCGAGCAGGTGCGTGTTGATCGTGCGCCTGGTCGGGAAATCACCGCCAGGCGGCGCAAACACCACGCGCCCGCGTCGCGCCAGCATCGGTCCCATCAGGAGCACCGAGCCGCGGACACGCCCGACAAGCACGCGATCGGGCTCGTCGGAGGTCACCTCGCCGCAGGTGACCTGCACGCACGGTTCGCCGTGTCCGTCGACGCGCGCCCCGAGTCGCTCGAGGATGCGCAGCAGCACGTCGACATCGCGAATGCGCGGCACGTTGTCGAGCACGCACGGCTCGCTCGTGAGCAGGCAGGCCGCGATCAGCGGCAGCGCGGCGTTCTTGTTGCCTTCGACGTCGATGGTGCCGGCCAGCGGTGCGCCGCCGACGACATGGAGCGTGGACATGGGCGGCCTCAGGCGGCTCGGACGGCGTCAGCAGCCAAGGCGCACGATCTCTTCGCGCAGCTCGACGCCGAACCGCTCGTGCACCGCGGTGCGAGCACGGTCGATCAGGGCCAGGACATCGGCGGCGCGAGCGCCGCCCTCGTTGACGAAGAAGTTCGCATGCACGGGCGAGATGCGCGCGCCCCCGCTGGCCGCGCCCTTGAGGCCCACGCGATCGATCAGCGCCCCGGCCGAGCACGGAACGCCAGCCGGCACGCCATCGCGCTCGCGATCGGGATTCCGGAAGATGCAGCCGGCGCTCGGCAGGTGCAGCGGTTGCGTCGCCTTCCGGAACGACAGCGAGGTGCGGACGATGTCGCGCAACCGCGCCGGGTCGTCACCCGGCTCGGCGATGACCACCGCCGACACGACGACATCGCCCGAACCCTGCACGCGGCTCGCGTCGTAGCCAAACGCCATGTCGTCGCGCGCCACGTCGACGAACTGCCCGCGTGGCGTCAGCAGACGTACGCTGCTGACCAGGTCACCGATGAGCGCACCACGGAAGTGCGCGTTGCCGCAGATCGCGCCACCCATCGTCCCGGGCGTGCCCGCCCAGGCCTCGAGGCCGCGGTATCCCCTGCCCACCAGCCACCGCACGAGACCGTTGATGGTGACGCCCGCCGACACGCGCACCCGCCCCTCGCCCTCGTCGTCGATGCGGTGCGTGCGAACCCTCAGCACCAGGCCCGCGACGCCGTCGTCGCCGACGAGCACGTTCGACCCACCACCGAGGATGGTCGGGCTGACCCCATGCGCGTGCGCCACGGCAAGCGCGCGCGCGAGTTCCGCGTCTGAAGCAACGTCGAGACGCAGAGCGGCCAGACCGCCAATCTGAAACGTCGTCAGCGGCGCGAGCGGATCGCCTGCCCTGACACGTTCGCCGAACTCGGCCACCAGGCTGCGCATCAGCGACACGTGCCTACCCCGCAACGCGCGCGCCGAGCGCCGCCAGGAGCTTGTCGTGGATGCCCTCGAACCCGCCGTTCGACATGATCACGACGAGGTCGCCGGCCCGGGCCTCGGCCGCCACCGAGGTGACGATCTCTGGCACCGTCGGGATGAGCCGTGCCCGCGTGCCGCGCGCGTTGATGCCCGCGACGACGGCCTCGCCAGACAGGCGCTGGTCGTCAGGCAGGTTGGCGCGAAACACGGCCGCGAGGATGGCTTCGTCGACGCTGTCGAACGCCGTCGAGAACTCGTCCTGGAACACACGACGGCACGAGGTGGCCGACCGTGGCTCGAAGATGCCCCAGATGCGCGACGCGGGGTGCGCCGCGCGCACGCCGGCCAACGTCTCGCGAATGGCCGTCGGATGATGAGCGAAGTCGTCGTAGACCCTGACCCCCTGGGCCTCGCCGCGCAGCTCCATGCGCCGCTTCACGCCCCTGAACGCACGCACCCCCGCGATGATCGCGGCGGTATCGACGCCGACATCAGCGGCCACGGCGATGGTCGCGAGGATGTTGCGTACGTTGTGGACGCCCAGCAACGTTGTCTGGATCGTGCCCCACCCCTGGCCGGCGTGGCTGACCTCGAAGACGGTGAGGCCGTCGACCGAGCGCACG
>JAEUQQ010000435.1 GCA_016789685.1 Acidobacteriota bacterium
CGGTTGCGCGTGCCGCCCGTCACGAAGCAGATCACCCTGACGGTGACGCCCGCGCAGCCCGTCGCGAAACCACGCGACCCCGCGGTGTTCGCCGTCAAGGCGACCGATCACCTCGGCGCCCCGGTGCGCGCGCAGTTGAGCCTCGGCGTCGTCGACGAGGCCGTCTATGGCGTCAGGCCCGACACGACGACCGATCCGCTGAGGTTCTTCTACCGGCGCGCGTACTCCGAGGTGTCGACGTCGTTCTCGCAGCAGTACTACTTCACGGGATACTCAGGGTCGCAGGCCCTGAAGCTCGCGCAGCGGCGACGCCCGCTGACGCTGGCCGACTTCAAGGCCGAGCGGCCCGCGCGCGACGCGGTGCGCAAGGACTTCCCGGACGCCATCTACTGGCTGGCCGACCTCGTGACCGACGCGAAGGGTGAAGCGACGGTCACGCTCAATTACCCGGACTCGCTGACCACGTGGCGGCTGACGGCACGCGCCGTCACGGCTGACACGATGGCGGGCGTGACGGTGTCGCGCACGACGACCACCAAGGACGTGATCGTGCGCCTCGCGGCGCCGCGATTCCTCACCGAGGGCGACACCGTGCACGTGCCGCTCGTCGCGCACAGCTACCTGCCGCAGGCCGCCGAGTTCGCCGTCAAGGTCGACGCCACGGGGATCGCACCGACGTCGGCCGCGACGACCGACACGCGGAAGGTGTCGATCGCCTCGCGCGGCGAGAACCGGTCGTCGTGGAGCTACACCGCCGACCGCGTCGGCACCGCCACCCTGACCGCGCGCGCGACCAGCGCACAGGATGAAGACGCCATGCAGGTCGGGGTCCCGGTGCTGCCCTACGGCCTCAGGCGCGACACCGGCACGTCGGGCAGCATCACCGACACGTCGGAACGCAGTGCCTCACTCGAGATCCCGGCCGCGTCGAATCCCGCGGCGCGGTCGATCGACGTCTCCCTCGCACCATCGCTGGCCGGTTCGCTGCTCGGCGCGCTCGACTTCCTCACCGGCTATCCCTATGGCTGCACCGAGCAGACACTCTCGAGCTTCCTGCCCAACCTGCTCGTGCTGCAGGCACTCGAACAGCTCAAGCTCGAACCGACCGAGCGCGTGCGCCTGGCGCCGCGCATGGCCGACGCCGGCGTGCGCCGCCTCTACGACTACCAGCACGAAGGTGGCGGCTTCGGCTGGTGGAAGACCGACGAAGACCATCCGTTCATGACGGCCTATGCGCTCTATGGACTCGTGGAAGCACGCCGCGCCGGTCGCCCGGTCGATCGCGCGCGCCTCGAACGCGCGGCCGCCGCGACCACGCAACTCTACGCCGAGTACCCGCGGATGGTGCCCGACCTCAAGGCGTATCTCGCGTACGCCCTCGCGCAGGCGGCAACGCTCGAGATCGCGCCCGAGGGATGGGACGCCGCCGCGGTCGTCGCCGAGTTGTGGGATGCGCGATCGCGCATGTCGTCGCAGGGCCACGCGCTGCTGCTCATGGCGCTCGACCTCGCAAAGGACGCACGCGCCAGCGAGCTGGCGCAATCGCTCGCCGACGCGGCGCAGACGCGTGGCGATCTCGCGTGGTGGCCTGCCGATCGTGATCCCCTGCTCGACGACTGGGGTGATTCGAGTGTCGAAGCCACGGCACTGGCCATCCAGGCGCTCGCACAGCGCGACCCCACCCACGCGCTCCTCGAGCCGGCGGTGCGCTGGTTGCTCGCGAACCGCGCGTCGGGCTCCTACTGGTCGACGACGAAGCAGAGCGCGATGGCGCTCTACGGCCTGCTGGCCTACATGAAAGCCAGGAACGAACAGCCGGCCACGTTCAGCGTCGATGTCTTCGTCAACGGTGCGAAGGTGGCAACCCACGAGTTCACGCCGGCCATGTTCACGGCGCCGAACCCAGTCGTCATCACGGCGCCGGCGACGGCCGGCAGCAACGCCATCCGCATCGTCAAGCGCGGTGGTGGCTCCCTCTACTGGACGGCGACCGCGCGCTACTTCGACAATCGCGAGTCGTTCGAACAGACCGGCACGCGCAAGCTCGCGCTGAGCCGCAAGTACTTCTCGCTGGCGCCCGTCCAGGTGCAGGGACGGACGGTCTATCGCGAAACCCCGTTCGAGGGCAACGCAAAGCCCGGCGATCTGATCCTCGTGCGCATGACCGTCGCGGGTGCCGCCGACTGGCGCTACCTCGCCATCGAGGATCCCCTGCCGGCAGGTGCCGAGGCCATCGAACGCATGGACGCGTTCGACCTCGAGCGACGCGACGACCGCAGTTGGTGGTATGGCCGCGCCCGGCGCGAATATCGCGACAACCGGGTCGTCCAGTTCGAAGACCGGCTGCCCGGTGGCCGCGTCGACTTCGTCTACATGCTCAAGGTCGTGACGCCCGGCGTGTTCAAGGCCATGCCGGCGCAGGTGACGCCGATGTACGTGCCGGGCGTCAGCGCCTCGACGCCGGCCATCCAGGTCAACGTGGCCGATCCGGCGGCCACCCCGCCAGCGGTTGCGCCATCGCAGGGAGGTGTCAGATGAGCCGCGCCGTGGCTCGCGTCGCGTGGCTGGTGTTCGGCCACGCCCTCGTCATCGCCCTCTTCTGGGGGCTCGTGAACGTGCCCGACTCCAACACCCTGATGGTCGGCGTGTCGATCGTGACCCTGGCGCTTGTCATCGCCGCCGTCGCGATCGTCAACGGCACCGCGGCGGCCTGGCTGTTGCCGGGCCGCACGTGGCCGCAGGCCTTCGCGTCGGGCCTCGGCAGCGTGCCGGCCGTCGTCGCCGCACTCGTGGTCGTCGCGGCCTTCTGGTGGACGGGTGACGCGTTGTCGGGAGGGATCGCCGCGCATCGCGGGGAGATCGACGCATGGCTGATCGCCAGCCTCGACGCCACCAAGACAGCGTGGATCGATCGCGTCGTGTCGGTGCTGGTGTTCCTGTGGACGGGCGTGATCGGCGTGTCGCTCGCCGTGGCCCTCCTGTTCACGAGACTCGAACGAGGGATGACGGGCGTCGTCCGCTTCGAGTGGCTTCGCGCAGGTCTCTCGCGCGACCAGTTGATGCTGACCGCGGCCGCCATGACGCTGCTCGTCGCCCTGCCCTGGCAAGCCGCCCTGTGGCGGCCTCGGGGGATGCCCCCCACCTGGTGGCAGCCGGCATTCGCGACCGTGAAGCTCGCGTTGATTTACCTGGCCATGAACGTCGGGTGGCTCTTCGTGCTGCTGGCGGGCTCGCGCAGCGCGGCAACCGCCGACTCGTCGCGCTGACAGGCATCTCGGCGCCGGCTACCGGTCGGCGCCGACATCCCTCCACGCGCCGCGGGCCAGGTCGCGTTCGGCGCACCTGGCCGCCCGTGCGTAGACCATCGGCAGCGCCTCGGCGTCACCGGCAAACTCCTCGTCGAGCGGACACGACAGTGGCTCCGGCACGACGGCGCGAATGGTCTCGCGGGCCATAACCACGGCCAGCCCCTCGTGCGCCCATCGTGGACGCCCCTCGAGTGCGGCCGCCGTCAGCACGTGCACCAGTTCGTGGCGCAGGCTCACGTCGAACCGGCCACGCCGCTCGAGCACATCGAGGGGAGCCATGTCGATCACTGCGCCGCGCGTGCGCGCGCCCCGGCCCCATCCAAGGCCGGTCGCACGCTGGAAGCTCTCGATGGTCGGGTGCACTCGCAGCGTGATCGCGGCGGGCGCGCCGCGGCCGAGCCGCGTCGCCACCGTGGCCGCGTGCGTGCGCACCGCCGCCTCGAGCGACGCGCGCCGGTGCGTGACCGATGGTGGCAGATCGAGATCGACGACCGTTGCCGTCGCGTCGAGTGACAGGCGCGCGGTTGGGAAGTAGCCGCCCAGGATGCGTTCGGGCGTGTCGCCCCGTGCCGCCATCGCGGCCGCCCCGCGCACGCACAGCCCGCGGCCATGGCCGTGGCCGCGACCAGTGAAGACGAATCCCCGCGCGGAAGGTGAAATGTCGAACCAGGTGCTCTTGAGGTGCTGCCAGCCGAGCGCCCGTCCGATGGCGAGGCGTGCGCGCTCCGCGTCGAGTTCGTAGTCGCGGTCGGTATGCACGACCAGCGTCCGCGCCCGGCCGCTCGCCGTGCGCGCCACGACGGCCATGCGATCGATCCTCGCCCCGGCGACGCCCATCGGCCCGAGCGCGGCCCGCAATGCGCGATGGTCGAGTTCGACCCGCCATGCATCACCATGGTCGATGCCCGCCGGATCCGGTCCGGTCTCGAGCCTGCCGCCGCACGAGGCCGAGTACTCCGCATCTTCTGGCAGTCGATCGGGGCCCACGAGCACGACGCCGCGCGTCTCGGCAGCCGCCGTGCTGCCCGTCGCGCGCGCCTCGCGGAACACCTGGCAGTGCGTGAGGTCGCAGACGTCGAAGCCCTCGGCCGCGTGGCGATCGGCGTGGCGCCCCAGCCACGTGCGCGACACGATGGCCAGCGTGCGCCTGAGGCCGGCGGTGGCGTCGGCTGGCGCCTCGGCGTCGACGACGCCTGCCACGTACGCCTCGACGGCCACGCGCTCGACGCGATACGCGTCGCCGTGCACGCGTCCGACGCGCACGTAGCCGGCCGCCCGGCCGGCGGCATCGGCCCCGCGGGCGGCGAGCACCCGCGTGGCGATTTCCGCGGCGTCGCGGCCCGCCCCACCGGGCGCCACCACGATGAGCGTCTGCTCGAGATCCGGCGTCGCCACGACGACGAGCCCCGCCGTGCCTCCGCCAGGCATCGGCGCCGTGCCCGTCTTGGCATACACGTCGAAACCGCGGGCGCCGAGGGCACTCGCACTGCCGATGCGCGCGGCATCGCGCAGGCCATCGAGCACGAACGACGGTGAGGCATGCTGCCGCTCGCGCTCCACGATCCGTCGGAACGCGCGGAGCCAGGTGCGTGGCGTCGTGCGGGCGCCGTCGAGTCCCAGCGCCGCGAGCGCCAGCGACGCCGACGCAGGCACCGCAGGCAACCCCGCCTCCACGGCAGAGCCCGACAGGGCCGAACGCGACAGCCGGGTCGCGACGCTGGCCACGAACGTGTTGCACGAGTGCGCCAGGGTGGCCCGCGCATCTGGGGCGCGGCCCAGCGGTGCATGCACGCAGTCGAGCACGCGTCCGTCGATCCGCACCGCGCGAGGGCACTCGATCCGCGTCGACGCGTCGAGGATGCCACTGTCGCGGGCGGCCACGATCGTCACGATCTTCATCAACGATCCCGCCAGCATCGGGGTATCGATGATGTCCTCGTGCTGCGACGCCACGACGCGCCCGTCACGGTCGGTGAGCAGGTAGGCGGCCTGTGAAGGGATCCGGGCGTCGTCGCCGCCGGTATCGGCGCGCGCCTCGGCGTCAGGCCGCAGGTGCGCGGCGCGCGGTGTGCGCAACGCCGCCGCGTCGTCTGCCGGCGGCGGCGAGCAGGCGCTCGCCAGCCCGATCAGCGCGAGGCAGGCAAGCCGAGGAAGGCGGCCGTATCGCGCCACATCGCGTCCAGGTGGCCGAGCAACTGGTGCCCGTCGTAGTACCAGCGCACCGAGGCGTGCGTCCGCCCGTCGAAGAACGCGCTGACAACCGCGGGGCTCACGACCTCGTCGCGGCGGCCCATGCAGACCAACGTCGGTGTCGTGACCTCGACGGCCGCGGCGTCGTAGCGCTGCTTGTCGTCGTAGAGCCCGTAGTGCACCTGGCGGCGTTCGCCGTATGCGTAGTGCATGAACGGGTGCCATCCGGTCGCGCGCCACTGGGCCAGCGCCTCGGCGCCGAGTTCATTCCAGGCATTGACGCCGAAGTCGATGGCCGGCGCCAGCAGGACGAGGTGCGAGATCCGGCGCTGGTGCCCGCGGGCGCGCGCTGCGACGAACCACGCGACGAATGCGCCCAGGCTCGACCCGACGAGGACCACCGGCGCCGGCGGCCCGTCATCGATCAGCGCCTCGACGTGCCCGATCATGCGCGTCACGGTCAGCGTCGAAAAGTCCGGCGCATTGAGGTCGGGGCACTCGAGCACCGTGCCATGCGCGGCAAGACGCTCACCGAAGAACCTGGCCTTCGACGCACCGGGCGTCGATGCAAAGCCGTGCAGGTAGACGGCGCGCATGTCGGCCCGGATCAGATCATGCCCTTGCAGCCCGGTCGGCACTTGCAGGGGATCTCGGCCTCACCCTCGGTGTAGTAGTTGTAGGTGAGTTCTTCGCCCGGCGCGATCGTCCGCCCCGCACGCACCCAGATCACGCCACCGACGATCTGCGTGTAGCAGTTCGGCTTGCAGGCATGATTGATGAACCGGGCGTTGTTACCGCCGACCGATGCGTCGATGACCCACCGGTTGTTGAGCTTGAAGCACCAGATCTCGCCGGTTTCGAGGTACTTGGCCTCGCGCTTCAATGATTCCTTGTGGTCGATCTTCTCGCCGGTGTAGGCAATGATGCGCGTGTTCTTGGTGATGCGCTCGAGGGCGTAGACGCCCCAGCCCGCGAACTTCGAGCGGCGCTTCGCGATGCCCGGCAACTGGATCCCGTTGGTCGCGGCGTGATGCGGGTCGGGATGATTGACGCCGCGGGCGTGCAGTTCTGGATGGCGCACCGGCTGGCGGCGGCGCGTGGCTTTCGGGGCCTTGGCCGCCTTCCTCGCGGCCTTCGTCACGCTCGTGCGGCTCGATGCCTTGGTGACCTTCCTGGTGGGAGTGGATCGCGTCTTCGTTGTCGAGGGCGTGCGCTTCGCCATACTGGATTGTGAATCCCCTGTACCGAGAGTCGTCCCGCAACGCCGCGGCGGTGACGTGATGCGCGGCGATTGTAGCAAAGAGCGGGACGCCCTCAGCGATCAGGCTGCGGACCGGGGCTGCGCCCCGTCTCGTGGTCGAGTCCGTCGTCGTCGCGCCCCCCGGGGACCGCCTGCACGGCGAGGCGCCGCACGACGTCGGCGATCTTCAGGGCCGCCGTGCGAATCGCGTCGACGCGCACGAGGCTCGAGGTCCCCAGCGACGGATCGCGATGCAGCGTCTCGGCCGCGCCGAGCACGGTGGTCAGTGGGTTGTTGATGTCGTGGTGCAGCGACAGCGCGACGTGCGCCATCCAGGCGTGCCGCTCGCGCGCGTTGACGGCGGCCTCGAGGGCCACGACACGCGTGACGTCCTCGGTGAGAATCACCGCGCCACCGGTGTCGCCCGCGCGCAGGCCCAGCGGGAGCGCGCGGATGTCGAGCCGCACGGTCGCGTCGCCATCGGCGAGTTCGACGCGATGCCGGTCAGACACCGTGCCGCACGTGACCACGTCCGCACACAGATCGCGCCACGCCGCCGCACCG
>JAEUQQ010000457.1 GCA_016789685.1 Acidobacteriota bacterium
GGGAACGCCCATCGCCCGGTCGAGCGTGCCCTTCGACAACGTCAGCTGATCGTGCCGCACCGCCAGCGCCACTTGCGCCGAGCGCACCGCCACCGCGTACTCGGCCTTGTCAGCCTCGGCAACCCCGGCCTTGACCAGCACGGCCTGGGTCTGCGCGATCGCCGCCAGCCGCTCGGCCGCGTCCTCGTTGGTCAGTGAGGCGGTCTGTGGCACGTCGAGGATGATCAGATCCGCCGTCCGCGATTGCAGCAGCCCGCTGGTGACGGCCGCCACCGTGACCTTGAGCGGCGTCGCGACGGCGTGCGTGGCCCCCTCGTAGACGACGAAGAGATCGCCGATGTCGCCCGCGATGTTCGTGCGGTAGAGCGAGAAGATGCCGCGCTCCGACGTCCGGTCTTCGGCCAGCGGCGTCTTCAGCACGTTCGACGTCGCGTACAGCCGCACCAGCGCGCCCGGCATGCGCGCACCGGCCGTGTCGACGGCAACACCCACGATCAGCAGCGTGTCGGCCGAGGCCGGCGCCCCTGCCGTCACGACGGCGAGCGCGGCGAGTGCAAGGGTCCTGATCGTCATGGTCATCACCAGGTGGTCGGCGTCGGCTCGCCCTGCTGCGCCGACTGGCCGTGTTCGACGATGAGCCGCCCGGCGGCGACGCTGTTCCGCGCGACGGCGAGGAAGACGGTCATGGTGCCCAGCCGCGGATCGTCGATCTGGTCGGTCCTGAGCACCGACTGGCAGTCGCGATCGCTGCACAGCGCCAGCAACACCTTTCCCCCCGGCGGCGCGCTGAAGCCGTCGAAGGCCGCGGTGACCATCACCCGCGGTGGCGCGGCGCCGGTCTCGACGCCGGTGAGACGGCGCAGCCGCAGGTCCTGCGTCTCTCCGTTGATGGGCACGATGGCGTCGCGCATGAACAGCACGATGAGCATCACGGCACGCCGCCGGTGGCGCCCACAGCCAGCGGGTGGTCCCGGGTGCCGGGGATCGGAATCTTGCCGCGGATCGCGGCCTCGGCGGCATGGCACACTCCGTGGTACTGCCGGTTTCACTGCGAGAACCGATGGGGCCAGCGACCGTCCGGCCCCATCACCCGCATCACGTGGCCGCTACGTCTTCTTGCGCGGCCTCTTGCCCTTCACCACGGCCGGTGCAACCGGCCCGCGCGACGGGGTCGCGCCGCGAACGCCCGCGCGCCAGCGGTCGGCCAGGACCCGCGTGGATCGCTCGGTGGCCTCGTCGAACGCGCCCGTCGTCTTGCCCAGCGTCTCGATGAGGGCGACGGCGCGCTCGAGATGTGGCGCCTCGGCGATGAACTTGCCATCGCGGTAGCGGACGTACCCGCGACTCTGCTCGATCGCCATCGCCCGCCTGACATGCGCGACCAGCGGATCCTTCGTCTGCCCCCGGCGACGCTCGACGATCGACTCGAGCCTGTCGCGTGCCCCAGACAGCGCCGGCGACCCTCCGAGCGCCAGGTAGAGCCCGACATCGTCGGTGAAGAACTGCATCGCGTCGCGCTCCTCGTCGGTCGTCTTCGGTGACGCGATGCGAATCCGCAGCGTCGGCGATCGCGCCACCAGCTCGCGCTGGCGCTGCTGGTCGAACAGCACGAGCAGGGCCGTGACGTCGTAGGTGCCCGGTTCGGCGAACGCAAACCCCGACGACCCGAACGTCAGGTTCACGTTGTCGGTGATCCGATCGCCATGGGCCAGCGCGACGGCATCCGCTGCGTCCCACTCGAAGCAGCGCTGCATCGCCGGCACGAACGCCAGCGCGTCGGAACCGCCGGGGCCAAACGCGCCAGCGTTCACGCGCCTGATCACGATCTCGATGAACCCGGCCTTCGGATCGAGGATGAACTTCGGCACCGTGACCGAGCGACCGGTCAGGTTGGTCAGGCCGATGGTCAGGAAGACCGGATCCGCGAAGCCGAAGAGCGGGCCCGACGCCGGCGCGGCCAGATCGAGCTGCCAGTCGTCGAGCGGCGCCTCGGGGACGTACGGCGAGTAGCCGCCGTTGCCATCGGCCCAGTAGGCCACCGAGTGGAACGGCGCGCCCCCCGGAATCACCGGCGGCAACGGGGCGTGCCGCAGGAACTCGATTTCGTCGTCGTCGAAGTTGAACGCGAAGCGGTTCCAGTACTCGTCGCTCCGGCTTCCGCCCCGGTATCGCCAGTCGTAGTTCATGAACGAGGTCGAATCGGCCCGTCCCACCGTGCGCTCGAAGCGATGCGCGAGGTTCAGGGCGTGGCCGATCTCGTGCACCGTCGTCTGCAGCAGCTTGCGATCGGCGTCGGGCCCCGCGAACTTGCGGATCGTCTCGGCGAACACCGCGCAGCCCTGGCGCTGCAGCGCGTCGGAACTGTCGAACATCACGCCCAGCAGGCCAGGCCGATCCGAGTGCGACAGCAGGAGGAGGTGCAGTTCCCAGCTCCGCTGACGCAGCGAGGCCTGCGCCATGTCGGCCATCAGCGTGTGCAGCTGCGCCATCTCCCAGCCGAACTCGCTGCGGGGAACGACGTCGCCGATGCCCGTCGCATACGTCTCGAAACCCGCGGCCGCCAGGGCGCTCTCGGCAGTGTGCGTCCGGCCGTCGCGCGTGAACGCCGCCAGGGGCGCAACGCCCTCCTCGACTTCGATCTCGAGTCCGAGCGTCCGGAACGACGCCGAGGCATACTCCGCGACGAAGGGAATGGCGCGACGGGCCGGGAGCCCTTCGAGTCCGCCCTCGAACACGACGCGCCCGCCGAGACTCGACGGGGGATCGGCCTGCGCTGCCAGGAACAGCGTGCCCGTGACCCTTCGCCCGAACTCGTCTTGCGCGATGACCGGCCACTCGCCCGCCGACGCCGCGGCGCGCACGCCGGGACTCGTGCGGAACGACGCGACATAGTGGCGCGCGCCGGCATGCACGCGATGGAGGTCGCCGCTGATGACGCCGCACTGCACGAGATCGACGCGCAGGTCGATCGCCACCTCGTGGTTGCCGCCGGCATAGCGGCCGTCGGCGATCGGCAGTGTGTCGGCGGCGGCGCCGCGTCGCCGCATGGCGGCGATGACCTCGCCGGCGCCGGGCAGCGTGTCGATCGTGCC
>JAEUQQ010000470.1 GCA_016789685.1 Acidobacteriota bacterium
GTCGTGTGTCATCGCGCACCCCTGTCGCGTTCGTTGCGGTCGGTCTCGGGTGCAGTGAGGGGCGCATTTCGGCCGCGGCGCGCCGACTCGGCCGCCACGCCAGAGGCCGTGCCGCCACCACTTGAAACGGCCGGAGGCGCAGACACCGTCACCTCGCGTCGTGCGCGCACCCGGGCGAGCGATGCCGCGATGCGAGGCAGGTCGGCGCCGAGTTCGGCGAGCGCGACCTCGATGGCGCCCGCGCGCACGGGATCGATGGCGTGTGCCGCCATGTACTTCAGCGCCTGCACGCCCAGGCGCGCCCGTGTGCGCGAGCAGCGCGTGTGGAGGCGTCCACGCGCGCGCTTCTCGGTGTCGTCGGGCTTGCGCTCGGCCGCCACTGCCTCGTCCATCGACAGCAGGCCGGCGTGGAGGGCGCGCAGCAGTTCCAGGTCGCGTTCGAACTCGGCGCGGCGGCTGCGCATCGCGGCGGCGGCGGCCGGTATGATCGTGGCGTCGACGCACCGTTCGGCCCAGGCGACCGCGTCGGCCGCCTCGGCGATGAAGCCGTGCGCACGGGGACGTGGCGGGCGCTGCTCGACGAAGGCACGTTCGGTGCGGCGGCGCGTGCCGGTCGCGCGGACGCCGTCGATGAGCGCGTTGCGCACCGTGCGCGCCAGGAACCCGCGCGTCTGCGCATCGTTGAAGTCGGCGTGGCGCGTGCCCGGGGCGGCCGCCACGAGCCTGATCGTGACATCAGACGCCACGTCGTCTGCCGCGTCGGCGTTGCCGACGATGCGGCGGGCGATGCGCCTGACCTCGGCATCGAGCACGCGAATCGCCTCGGCGCGTTCCGCGTCGTGCACATCGCCGCGCGGCGGGCCCACGAGGCGGAAGGCGTCGGCGAGCGTCATGCGGGTGGAGGATTGTAACGCGACTGGCCCACTGTCAGCGTGGCGACAGCGGGCCGTTTGATGCAGTGGAGGTCACGAGGTCGCATGCCCGATGATTCACCAGCGACAGCGGCCGTGCTGTCCGCCGTCTTCGACCACGTCGTGTCGGTCGTGGCCGCGGCCTCGAGCAGGCACAGCGCGTTTCCCTGGTCATCCGACTGGGAAGCCGTCGACGTCGTCGTGCGGCGCGCTGGCGACCTGCGCATCGCCTTCGGAGTTCAGGCCCACGGGTTGGGCACACCGAGTGCATCAGTGGAATCAGAAGTGACCGTCGATACCACTCGTCGCGGATGTGCCCGCGGCGACGAGTGGCACCGACACCACGAGGGACGGGCGCGCATCCAGGTCACAGTGTCGGGCGGCCTGGAGGCGCCACCGCCGCATCCGGATCCCACGCCGTCGACGAGCGACATCGACGCCATCGCCGTGTGCGTCCGTGGCGGCATCACGTGGTTCAGCTCCTCTCCCGCGTGGCAACGCTCAGACGTGGTGCGCCAGGTGCAGCGTTGTCCCACACACCTCGCGGACCTGTTGTCGCGGTTTCCGGTGGTGCAGGTGACGGTGCGGTTCGTGGAGGGGGTTGGGGGATAGTGCGAACGGAGTTGGTGGCCGATGCCGATGCCGGTATCATGGCGCGACCTCACGCCGGACAGCGGCGTGCGGTTTCCCCGCAGCTGGAGAGCGAGTCCGTTCGATGAGCACGAGCCTCCCGGGTGTGCGTACCTCTGACCTGCTCGACACTGTTCGAGTCACCCGGTTGCGGGTGACACTCGTAGCCACCGAGTCGGGCGCGCTGCCGGCGTTCCCCGGTTCGATGATTCGCGGCCTGCTCGGCTGGGGCTTGAAGGACGTGCTCTGCTCGCGGGAGTCTGCCGCGCGATGCGAGCAATGCCACCTCGCGGACGCGTGCCGCTATCCGGCGCTGTTCGAGCCGGCGCTCCATCCGGCAGGACTCGTGCCAGGTGTGGCCGATCCCTCGCCACCATTCGTCATCGCCTTCCCCGAATCATTTCCTCGGGCCGTCGAGGCCTGTGACACGCTTACCTTCACTGTCACGCTCTTCGGCCGGTCGGCGCAGTATGCATCCGACTACATCGCCGCCTTCTTCGCCGCAGCGACGCGTGGCTACCGTCTCGGCGATCGAGGAGGGCCGTTCGGGGTTGGCAGAGTGTCAGTGGCGTTTCCCGACAACCGCTGGCAGGAGGTGTCGCCCAGTGATCGACTGACGCTGGATGACATCTCCTTGCCGTTGTCGCAACTGGCGGGGCCTGAGACAACGAGCCATCCTGGAAGGCTGACGGTCGAGTTCGTCACGCCTATCCGGCTCAAGACCGACAATCATGTCACCGGGTCGCCGCGCTTCGGCGTCCTGGTCGATCGGCTCGCCGATCGCGTCGCCCGCATCCTGGGCACATGGCACGGCATCGAGTGGCTCGAGCATCGTCGTGAGTTCTGCCGTGATGCCCACGCCGTCCGCGCGATTTCTTCCACCGCCAGACGAATGCACGTGACGCGGCACTCGAACCGGCAGCGGACGTCGATGGACCTCCCCGGCGTGCAGGGGGCAGTCACGTACGAAGGTCCTGTGAGCGCGTACCTCCCGATCCTGCGACTGGGCGAGTTCCTCCATGTCGGCAAGAACACGAGCGCCGGCTTCGGCCGGATCAGGGTCTCGGCGTGAAACCAGTCGCAGACACCACACAGCACGATGACGGCGTGCTTCCGCCGATCCATCCAGCACTGGGCGCGCGAGGGGCCACAACCGAGCGAAGTCACTCAATTGAAGGCACTTGCCCCGAGCTGTGTGCGAAGAGCCCGGCGGCGGCCTGGAATCAACTACTTACGGGCGAATCCGTGCTAGAGTTGGCCTGCCAAGAGGGTCGGCGACGAGATCGGCGGAAAGCAGCCGCCAACTTGCTGACAACAAGGCAACTTCGAAGGACAGCCCTCGCGAGGGCTTCCCCGAACTCAGGGGATTGAAACATCCATGGTGTCTCATCTAGGGATCTCGTAACGAACTCGCGAGGGCTTCCCCGAACTCAGGGGATTGAAACGTCTGAGAGTCGTCCCCCGGCCTTGTTCATCTCCTCGCGAGGGCTTCCCCGAACTCCGGGGCTTGAAACGGGGACTGAATCCGGGGTCTGCACCTTGAGTCCCTCGCGAGGGCTTCCCCGAACTCAGGGGATTGAAACTGCGCCTTCGCGAGAGCTCGCCCCGCAGATGAACCCTCGCGAGGGCTTCCCCGAACTCAGGGGATTGAAACTTTCTGTCGGAATCTGGCCGGCCGCACCGGCCGGCGCTGCTCGCGAGGGCTTCCCCGAACTCAGGGGATTGAAACTCGTCCTGGAAGACGAGGAGGCGCTTCGCGACTTCTCGCGAGGGC
>JAEUQQ010000775.1 GCA_016789685.1 Acidobacteriota bacterium
CGACTGCAGGCACGGGGGCCCGGAGCAGTTCGAGACGTATCTGCTGCTCGTCAATCCAGAGCCCGTCGAGGCGAACGTGACGCTGTCGTTCGTGCGGGCCGGCCTGGTGTCGCCAGTCCAGAAGTCCATCGTGCTGCCGGCCAACAGCCGCTCGAACGTGACGCTGCCCTCACACGCACCAGAAGTGGTCGCCGCGTCGGGCACGACGGAGTTCAGCGTCACGATCGAGACCACGAACCTCACGCGCATCGCCGTCGAGCGCGCGACGTACTGGAACTCCGGCGGCGTGACGTGGGCGGGCGGCGCGAACGTCACTGGCACGCGACTGCGGTAGCACGCCCGGGGCCCCACGTCCTCGACCTCGTGCTGGAGATCGCTGCGGCGTGACGGCCAGGTGCCGCGTGTCATCGCGGCGACCCCCGTCGGACTGCGCCGCTGGCGCGTCGCGATGCCCACTCGACGCCAGCCTACGTCGGCAACTGTCCCGTCGACTCCAGGACGCATGCCTTCGGAAACAGGATGTTGTTCTCGAGATGCACGTGCACGTGCAGGTCGTCTTCGAACGCCTTCAGTTCCTGGAGGCAGACCCGGTAGGTCGTGCAGGCGTCGTCAGGTGGGGTGAAGTCGCTCGTCAACTCCCGGATGCGGGCCATGGCGCCTCCCGCAGACTCGTGTTCGTGTTCCATCATGCGGATCGGGCCCTCGACCGTGCCAAAGGGCGCGCTCGGAATCGGTCGATCCTGGGCGGCAGCCTCCGCCATGGCGACGATGAACGGGAAGAGGATGCGCTCCTCCTTGAACATGTGAGCCGTCATCTCCTGGGCCACCTGATCGAAGAGCGCCTCGACACTCCGCAGTTCGGGATGCCGCTCGCCATGGACGGCCGCGATCTTCTGCGTGTGTGCCACGAGCGGCGGAATGGCGTCGCGGACATACCCGTGGTGGTTGGCCACGATGTACGAGACGAGCGTCGGTAGATCCCACGTCCCGTATCTCGGCGCGTCGCACGCCGAGGCTGCACACGCGGTCGCGAGCTCGGCGAGTACCGTATCGACGGCCACGCCCCGTTCCTGGGAGGCGGAAGCGACGGTGCGGTTGCCGCCGCAGCAGAAGTCGATGCCGTGTCGTTCGAATACGGCGGCGGCGCGGAAGTCCTGAGCGACGATCTCTCGAACGGTCGTCGCGGCGGTTGGTGACATGGACCCTCCTTGAGAATGAGAGCACCACGATAGTCCGTGCTGGCAGGGGATGGTATGACGGCCGACATACGGGGACGACGCCGTTCCGAGGTGAAGGCCGCGTGCAGGGGCGGACGCATCGGGTGTGTTGGCGCGGACAACACCTTTTGTCGCCGCGGGCGAGGAACTCTCACGCCTCGCTCCGCGCGTGCCTGTGCCAACCGCGACGGCAAGTCGCCAAGCCGCGCGGCGAAGTGTGGTTCTTCGTGCGTCCCGATCCCGAACGCCCGTAGCGGAGGCCAAGCGTGGCATGAGGCGCTTCCTCGCTCGCGGTGGGCCCGCTGCCCCGCAGATGCCACGCATCACGGCGCGGGAGTGCCCGCACGACGATGGCACCGAGAACGCGTCCGATCGATTCGTGTGTCTGTGGCGCTCCGCGGAGTCCCCGATCAGGAGAGCGGTGGCAGGAACACGCCTTCCAACGCCGCTGCCGTCCGCGTGAGATCGACCCAATCCTCGACGAACTGCTCCTTCAGGCCGGTCCCCAGCCGAAAGCGATGGCGCACGTTCGGTGCCGTCGTGATGACCAGCTCCACCTTCTTGTCGTCGTCGGGGGCGGTCAGCTTCGCGACTTCGACGACGTCGCGCCACGGGATGCCAAGGCTTCCGGCGAGCGACACGTGCGCGACGAAGTCGGCTATGCGCTTCGGACTCAGGTCGGATTCGAGCGCGGTGCGGGTCGACTGCCACAACTCGCGGCCCAGGTTCGGCAGACTCACGGCTTCAGGCAACCACCCTCCGGCGAAGCCCTTGACGAAGGCCGTCGTCAACGATTCGTGATGGGGGTCGGTGATGAAGATGAAGTGCTGCCGGCTGGCGATCGCCGTCCCATGCCAGACGGTGCCGCTCTCGTCGTCAGCGAAGCGCGTAACGCCGGCCGTCATGGCGTGCAGGGTCGTCTGCGGGTCGAGTCCCAGGAGGTCCACGTCGATCGGGACCACTGGTGCCGAGGACGACGCGAGCCACGTGAGGGACGTCGCAACGAGGTCGCGGCGGGCGCCATGCCCAAGGCCTTGAAGGACGTGACGCGCGAGCGCCTGCAGGAGCACGATCGGGGCCAGTCCCAGACCTTCGAACGCTCGTGCGATTCCGTCGGGCGGCTCACCTCGGGCGATTCTTGCCTCGATGTCACCGGCCAGCGAGCCGATGCGTCGTTCCTGCTCGGCGTAGCGTTGGTGCCCACGAATCCTCCGCCCCAGGTCTGCCACGCCGAGTGCACCCAGACCGAACAGCGTCAGCCCGAACTCGAACGGTCCCGAGAACATGAGGGACACCCCGGCGAACAGTGCAGCGACGGCAAGGGCGAGTCTCAACATGGCTCACTGCGGCGCGAGCAGGTCGGCCCCGCAGTGCGGACACCGGTCCAGCGGCCTGATCGCCGCGAAGGGCTGCGTCGGCGCTTCGGCGATCGGCACGCGGCGCGCGCAGTCGGGACACGGTACCGCGGGTTGCGGCAGTCTCGGGTACACCATGGTGATCATGACGACCATGCCCGCCACGGCGGCGAAGAGCGAGAGGAGAATCGACCACTCGGGCACCATGTCCATCGTGGTCGCGACCGTGAGGATGAACACCACCGCGGCGGTCGCGTAGCCCACCCACGTGCCCCGCTTCGACCAGCGCGCGAACGCCTCGTCGCGCGCGCGCCGGGATTGCCTGCGCGCGACCAGTCTGGTGTCGTCTGGCGGCGGTTCGGTCTGAGGCGACGGCGTGGTCATCCTTCTCTCCTTCAGAACGGGAGGGCACTGTACAACTCGAGTCCGACGTTTAGGGGCCCTTCGACGATGCCGAGCAGGTGGCGGTTCGACCAGACCACGTACTCGAGTCGGCCTTGCAGCACGACCTCGACGCCAACGGCCGACGCACGGTCCTTCTCATCGACCAGGAGGGTGCGCCGGATCTCCCTGAGTCCAGCTCTCGCGATCATCTCGGCGACCTCACGATCGACGGCGGCGCGTGCCTCCGCGACGGTGGGATAGGACAGTGCGGCCACTTCGAGATACATGCCATTTACGGTCCGATACCTCGCCTTGAGCGCGTCGAGGGCGCCTTGGACCTGCACGCGCTTGACCTCGAGCATGATGAAGCGTCCGGCCGTCCGGGGCAGCGCTGCGTCGAGGCGTCCGGCACTCGGCGCCGGGGTCTGCGGGACCCGCGACGCATCGATCCCGCGCGCCTTCAGGAACTCGAAGAAACGACCGTCGGTACAACTGCGTCCGCCGAACCCGTACGCGAAGGCGTCGATGCGCTGCCCGGCCGTTCCATGCGCGCGCACGTCGAACCAAGGGTCGTCGAGGCCGTCGCCGCCGCGCTGCAGCGCAAGCGTCGCTTCGTTGTCGTCACCGCGTTCGAGTAACCCACGCTGTCGCGCGTTGGCGGCGTACTCGCCCGCCAGGCAGTCGGCCTGCAGTTCCACCTGGATGCCGATGTAACCGCGGGCCGTGTCGAGCGCGCCGATGAGCTGCTGGATCAGGTGCCCCCACTCGTGCGCCAGGATGAACACGGGGGCGAAGTCGCCGAACGCGAGCTGTTCCTCGAACAGCCCGATGTCCCAGTAGATCTTGTGTGTGCTCGGACAGTAGCGCGCGTTCGGGGTCTGAAATGGGCCGCAGTCGGTCGCCTGCGGTGCGCGCACCATGACGACGTCGACCGGAGGGCGGTATCCCGTGACGCGGCTCGCCCAGTACTGGTCGATGTCTCGCCGCGCGACGTCGATGAGCGGCAACAGCGCAGGCGAGGCGGGCCCCAACGGACGCTGCGCATGCGGGGGGGGCTCGACGACTGCCATCCAGCCCATGGTCATCGCGACGAGCATGTGTCGGCCGAGCCGACGCTGCGAGGTCATCGGGTCGACTCCGCCGCCGCGCCGCCATGCGCCCGCATCGACCGAATCGCGCGCCTGAGGGCATCGACCTCGTGAGTGGCTCGCTGCCGATCGACGTCGTGTGTCGCGCGTGACAGGCGGCGCAGCGCGACTGCGAGCATCACCTGGCGGTTGTGGAGGCCGGCGGTGGCACGAAGTCGCGCTACCTGCCCCGTGACGAGCAGCCCGACGTAGCGGCGCTGACGCCGCCAGACGTGCGCCAGCAGCGACAGCTCGTCGCTCGTGACGTCTCCGTCGCGACGACCGTGCGACAGTTCAGCGGCGATGGCGCGCCGTTCGGCCGAGAGGCCAAAGGCCCCGAGCGCCGACAGGGCGAGTAGCGGTAGCCCGAGCGCGACGTGGCTGCGCCACATCGCCGACTCACCTCCAAGGGCGTTGCCGTACGCCAGGCCGTCGTGTGCGCCCTGCAACGCGACGGCGACCACGAGCCCCGCGATCGGCCACAGCCACCGTGCGCGCGTCGACCGTGTGACCGCGAGCCCGAAGCCCGCGCCGAGCACGGCGCCGTACACGCCTTGCGCCAGGCCCGCCAGCGCGGTGCGCCACGCCACGCTCCACGCGTCCTCGGCAACGAGCGTCAGCGACGACGCCGGAGCCAAGCTGGCGATCGCGTCTCCGCCCGAGAAGCCCAGCCCGCCAGCGACACCGTAGACCAGTCCGTCGACCACATCGGTCACTTCCGACCAGCCCCTGAGCTGCGCGATCTCCGCGAAGATCCAGAACGCCGCACCCAGCGACAGCCAGAGCGCCGACTCACGCAGTGCAGCGCTGCTCCAGACGTCGAGCGTGAGAACGACCGGGCTGACGGTGACGCTGAGCACCGTCGCCGCTGCGCCGCCCAGCGAGAACACCAGCGCAAGGCTCCACGCCGGCTCGCGTTCGTTGACGTCGACGAGACGGACGATGACCAGGTAGCCAAGGGTGACCGCCAGCGTTACGGCGAGTGATGTGAGTGACGCGCTTACCATCGGATCGGTCCCGGACCGACGTGCTGGCCGAAGCACCGCAGGGCGGCGCGGTCACGTGGCGTGCGGCCTGGTTCGATTGGGAGCATGGGACCGTCCGGCGCTCAGGGGCACACTGTGAAGTAGTACACCGCCGCCACGATCGCACTCACTGCCAGCAGGATGACGATCAGGGCCACGTACCTGCGACGCGGCGAGCGCCGAGCGGATTCGAACGTCTGCGGCATGGCTGACCTCTCGTCAGAGCAGTCATTCCTGTGGTGCCGGTCGTGTGCCTCCAGGCGGGGCAGCCACTCGCAGGCTCCGCAGGTAGGTCACGAGGGCCGACATGTCGCTGTCGGCGACTACGCCGTCGAACACCGGCATCGTGATGCGGGGCACCGCGGCCCCTGGATTGCGGATGAAGGCCGCGAGGGACTCGTCGCTCGTGTACTTCGCGAGGGCATGGCGTATGTCGTAGACGCCGTTGCCCCGATCGCCGTGGCACGAGGCACATCCGCGATCGCGATACACCTGCTGACCCGTCGACGTCGCGAGTGGCGGCACCGTCGTCACGGCCGGCCGAGGCGCCGTCACCGGTGCCAACGTGCGCAAGTACGCGTGAATGGCGCGCGCGTCGGCATCCGACAGCGCGGCATAGGGAAGCATGGGATACCGGGTCGTCGTCCCGTCAGGACGTTGCCCGCGAGTGAGCGCGCGAACGAACGCGTCCTCGCTCCAGTCGCCGATGCCGGTCTGGGCGTCGGGGGTGAGATTGGCCGACACCACGTCCTGGCCGTCGGCGTCGCGCAGGCGATTGCCGCCCTGGTAGAAGCCGGCCGATCGCTCCGGGTGAAGCACGTCCACCGTCTTGAAGTCGGCGGAGTGGCACCCATAGCAGTCGAGGAGGTCGTTGGCGAGGTAGCGGCCCCTCGCGAGAGGGGCGGAGTCGTCCGGCGCGGTGAGCAGCGCCTCGGGATACGGGAGGGGCGACCAGACCAGGCGTGCGAGCGCCTTGGTCAGGAAACCCGGCGTCGACGTGGGCGGCGCCGTCTCGGTGGGCGCGACCAGGGGGTCGTCGGATCGCAGGTAGGCGACGATGGCCGCGAGATCCTCGTCCGCAGCCCTCGGCAGCTTGGGCATGTACGGGGGCACGTAGCGACCGTCGGGCCGTATGCCGGTGCGAAGCAGGCGGAGCACATCGCCGTCTGACCAGCGACCGATGCCACGCTCGGCGTGCCGCGTGATGTTCGGTGCGTAGATGACGCCGAATTCGGGCGGAGCATCGACCATGCGCTTGCCCGACAGCGTGCGGGTGGCGGAGTCGAGATGGCAACTGGCACACATCATCGTGACAAGATCACGTCCGCGCGAGACGCGGGCCGGCGTCACGTCGACGCGCGTTGCGTTGGGCTCGACCGGATAGGTTGGCAGCCCGTTCAGTAGGACCCAGGCTGCGACGCCAGCGACGGTAAGTCCAAGAATGCCGAGGATGACGGCCGCATACCGAATCGTCCTGCGCATGTGAGCTTCCTCGTGCGATGCACCGGTACCAGCACCGGACACGCCCCAGAGCGAGTCCCAGTAGGACCGCGCGCTCGCTCCCCAGCCGCCCGCATCAGCGAGTCGGATGGACGACGAACCGTTGCGAATGCCCCTGCAACACGAGCAGGTTGATGATGAGGCACGCCAGCGCGAACTCCGACAGCAACATGAAGGCGATGGCGTAGGAACCGGTGACGTCTCGCACGACACCGAGCAGAAGCGGCGGAAAGAACCCGCCCAGTCCCCCGGCTGCGCCGACGAGACCGCCGACGGTGCCCGCCTCTCGCGGAAAGTACTCTGTGACCAGCTTGAACACCGCCCCGTTGCCGGCACCGAGTGCCGCTGCGCAGCCGAGGAAGCCGATCGTGATACCGATCATGCCGGGCTGGAACGCGAGGACGATCGCAAAGACCGCCACCAGCACGAACACAGTGTTGAGCACGCGGGGTGCTCCCACCTGGTCGGCGAGCCATCCGCCGAGGGGCCGCCCGGCCGTCGCCACGATCACGAATCCCGCCGTTCGGGCCCCCGCGTCGGTCTGCGCCAGCCCATAGCTCGAAACCAGCAGTGACGGCAGGAAGTTGCCCATGGCCACGAACCCACCGAAGGTCACGAAGTAGAACAGCACCAGGACCCACGACACCGACCGATCGACCAGGACCCGGAATCGCCTGCCGACGCCATCGCGCCGAGGCACGAACTGCGGTGACTCGCGAGTCAGGAGCCAGAACAGCACGGCAAAGACGGCCATCACCGGCACGAGGCCCCAGAACGCCCACTGCCAGCCCCAGATCGCTGCCACGTGCGGCGCGACGAAGGCGCCGATGGCCGTCCCGGCATTGCCGACGCCGTAGACGCCCAGCGCGAATCCCTGGCGGTGCGGGGGGAACCACGAGGCCACGAACGGCACGCCGATGGCAAACGACGCACCGGCGGCCCCGAGGAGGAACGCGACGCCGAGGAACTCGGCGAACGACGACGACCATCCCGCGAGCACCAAGGGGACGATCAGCCACAGCAACAGCGCGGGGAACGTCAGACGTCCTCCGAATCGTTCCGTGAGCATGCCTGCGGGAATGCGCAGCAGCGAACCGAGGATGACGGGCACCGCCACGAGCAGGCCGACGGTCGCCAGCGACAGGCCGTAACGCCCACGGAACGTCGGCGCCAAGGGCGCCACCAGGCCCCAGGCCGTGAAACACAGCGCGAACGCGAGCGTGGCGAGCGTGAGCGCGAGGGCGCTGCCAGGAGGGGCGGACTCGGTGGCCGAACCCGCGGGCTGAGCAGACGGGGTCATGGGGCACCGCTCACACGTGATAGTGCAGGCTCTCGCCGAGCCGCGGATCGCACGCCGGCACGAGCGCTGCGGCCCGCAGGCCCCGCTCGATCGCCCACACCGCGCTCCCCACGAGCGCGAGCGCGCCGGCCACCTCCCACACGGCGAACGGTGGACCGTCGGGCGCGAAGGGGGGAACGATCATGAGGTAGAGATCGAGCCATCGTCCGACGAGCACGACCACCGCAACGCGGGCGATGAGCGACGGGCGGCGCTTGGGCCCCCGCCTCAGGAGCGCGAAGAAGGGCACAACCCAGTTGAGGATGACGTTGGCCACGAACAGGGGTTCATAGGCGCCACGCGTGCGCGCCACGTAGTACGTCGTCTCCTCGGGGATGTGGGCATACCAGATCAACATGTACTGGCTGAACCAGATGTACATCCAGAACGTGCAGAAGGCGAACAGCAACTTGCCGAGGTCGTGCAGGTGGTCGTCGCCAATCACCGTGGCGAGGGGGCCGCTTCGCAGCCAGACCGCCAGGAGCACGACGATCGCCAGCCCGCTCGAGAACAGGCCCGCGAAGTTGTACATGGCGAAGATCGTGCTGTACCACTCGGGCTCGAGCGACATGATCCAGTCGAAGCTCGCGAGGCTGAACGTCACCGCGAACGCCCACAGGAACGCGATCGACAGTCGGGTGTTGCGACTGGAGTATTCCGGGCCCCCTTGGGCGTCCTGCCTGCGCGAGTTGGCGACGATCGCCCGGGCGAAGACGATCCAGACGAGCACGTACGCGATAGCACGCACGGCGAAGAACGGCCGCGACAACCACAGCGCCTTGAACTGCGCTGCGGCGCCACCGTGGAACTCATGGTGACTGGCCCACGGGTAGCCGCTGGTAGCCAGGGCCGCCAGCGAGACGATGGCGACTGCACCGACCGGCAATACCGCGGCGAGCGCCTCGGGCAGACGCCGGAACGCCACGCTCCAACTCGCTCCAGCGGCGTACTGGGTCGCGACGAACACGATCCCGGCCAGGCCGGCGGTTGTGAGGCCGAAGCTGGCGAGCAACCATCCCGCCCAGGCGCGCGGCTGGCCGGCGACGATGCCGCCCACCAGCACCACCGCAGCCGCGGCCGCCACGATGCCGGCGAGGCGGCCGACGCCGACCGCCTCGCCCTGGGTCATCGTGCTGGGGATGCCTGCGTCGGTTGCAGCGAGCGGACGTACAGAATCACCCGCCATCTATCCTCCCGGTCGATCTGCGCGGCGTACGAAGCCATGTTGTTCTGGCCGAACGTCAGGATGTGGAACAGCTGACCGTCTCCCAGCGTCGGGGTCCGTCCCGTGATGAGCGAGGGCGGCGGAGGGACTCCCCGTCGGGTAACCGGCCCGTCACCCTGGGCGCCGGCGCCGTGACAGGGCGTGCAGAAGCTCTCGAAGACCTGCCGGCCGCGCGTCAGCACGCCGGCGTCGTTCGCCGAGAATGGGTTCACCAGCTCCCGCCCCGCCCGCTCGGCATCCGCCGTCGACGCTGAAAAGTGCGTCGGCACCAGGCCTCGAGCGATCACGCCCTCGGGCGGAGGCTGGAGGGTCCGGCCGTCGGGGAACACCGGATTCGCTTCGAACGCGTCGTAGCGTGGTCCGCGCGCCATGTCGGGGAAGTACTCGAGGTTGCGCTGATGCACGTCTCGTCGGGCGGCCCACATGACGCCGAACGAGGCCACGAAGGCGACGACAAGCAACAGGTTGAGCCCGCGCGCCGACACTACGGCACCTCCTCGAAGTCGCGCTCCTGGATTTCGAGGGCGTGGTGCAGCGCGAGCAACTGCGTGATGCTGCCTACGGGAATCGCCGCGTTGGTGACCGCGAGCAGCAGCACGAACCGGTCGTCGGTCACCGCGGGATGCGGCAATCTCGCGCGGCGCCACGGACGCAGGCCGGCCACCCACAGGAAGGCGACCACGGTGCTCACGCCGGCGAACAGCACCATCACTTCGAACGTGATCGGCACGAACGCAGGCAACGAGTTCCAGGGCTTGCCGCCGACGTTCACGGGCCACGACACGGCCGACGCCCAGTACTCGAACCACACCTTCAGCCCGGCACCCGCCAGTCCGAGCAGGAAGCACACCCAGGGCAGCCGCGATGGCTCGAGGCCCATGGCCCGATCGAGCCCGTGCACGGCGTACGGCGTGTAGACGTCCAGGATCGTGAGGCCACGCTCGCGCGCGGCCTCAGTCGCCGCCACGACGTCCTCCTCGCGTGCGAAACTCCCGAGGATCCCGCGAATGGCCATCGTCACGCCTCCTCCGGTGCGAGCGTCTGTACCGACGCGGCTCGGACGGGGCCGTGCCCCTGCAGCGCGTGCGCCGGCGTGCCCACCACAGCCTTCACCTCGGCGATGGCTATCACCGGGACGAAGCGGCAGAAGAGCAGGAAGGCCGAGAAGAACAGCCCGAAGCTGCCGAGCAGCGTCGCCACCTCAATCGACGTCGGCGTGTAGCTCGCCCACGACGACGGCAGGTAGTCGCGATGGAGCGACGTGACCACGATCACGAAACGTTCGAACCACATCCCGACGTTGACGAACAGCGTGATGACGAAGACCAGCGCCAGTCGCCTCCGCACCGCCGCAAACCAGAGCAGTTGCGGCACCAGGACGTTGCAGCTCACCATCGTCCAGTAGGCCCACGCCATGGGGCCGAGAGCGCGGTTCTTGAAGACGAACTGCTCGTACTGGTTCGCCGAGTAGAGCGCGACGAAGAACTCGGTGCCGTAGGCCAGCGCCACGACGCCGCTGGTCAGGATGATGAGTTTGCACATCACATCCACGTGCCGGTGGGTGATGTACGCTTCCAGGCCCATCACCACACGCGCGACGAGCATGAGCGTGAGCACCATCGCCATCCCCGAGAAGATGGCGCCCGCCACGAAGTAGGGCGGGAAGATCGTCGTATGCCAGCCAGGGATCACCGATGTCGCGAAGTCCCAGCTCACGATCGTGTGGACCGAGATGACCAGCGGCGTCGCCAGCCCGGCGAGCAGGAGGTACACGACTTCGTAGCGGAGCCAGGTCCGATACGAGCCGTTCCATCCGAGGCTGAAGACCTCGTACACCCGCCGGCGCCACCCGGGCGGCGTGCGATCGCGGGCCGTCGCCAGATCCGGAATGAGGCCGACGTACCAGAACACCGCCGAAATCGTGAAGTAGGTGCTGATGGCGAAGAAGTCCCACGCCAGCGGCGATCGGAAGTTGATCCA
>JAEUQQ010000515.1 GCA_016789685.1 Acidobacteriota bacterium
GTCGTGGCGGGCATCGTGTCGGCCGGCGCCGCCGCGCCGGCCGTCGCGGGCCACTCACGACAAGCGATCGGCGCCAGGGCCGACGGTGTCGATGTCTCGCGCGGAGAACTCGAAGACGAGATCATCGAGGCACGGACGAGCGGCGACATCGAGCGCACGCAACTGACGCTCACCATCGACGGGCTCGACGCGTTCGCGCGCTCGATGGTCGAGCGCAAGCTGCTCGCTGCGCGTGCCCGCGCGGTCGGCCTCGACAAGGATCCCGAGGTGGCACGGCGACTCGAGCGTGAGCTCACCCGCATGCTCGCCGAGGCGCTCGTTGGCCAGACCCGTGCGCTCACCGACGTGTCGCCGGGCGCCGTCGAGGCGTTCTATCGCAGGAACGGCGATCGGCTCAGCCCTGCCCCGCGCCGAAAGACGCGGCACATCGTCGTCGACACCGAGACCGAAGCCCTCGCGCTGAGAGCCGACGTCCAGGACCTGGCCAGCTTCGAGGCCGTGGCGCGCCGCGTGAACACCGACGGCAGTGGCAGCCGGGGCGGTGATCTCGGCTGGATCGCCCCGGGCACGATGGTGCGCGCGTTCGATGGGCTCGTCTTCTCGACGCCGCCCCGCGTCGCAGCCGGCCCGGTACGGACGTCGCGCGGCTGGCACCTCGTCTATGTCGAGGATGTCGATCCCGGCCAGCTGGCGCCCCTCGATCTCATCCGCGACCGCGTGATCGACCTGATGAAGCGCGACGCCGTCGACGCCCTGCTGCGCGATGTCCGCGACCGCACCACCGTGACGGTCGTGCGCGAGCAACTGGCAGACATCCTCAAGTAGCGCTGCCGGTGGCCCCCCTCGCCTGTCGTCACGCTCCGTGTGCGGCCCTGGCGCACGTCCAGGCAGCGGTGAGATGCGCCACTCGGCGCGGCACCGCCGTTGGCCCCTATCCCACCTCGTCTTCGCTTGTTAGTGGTGAGGCACACCAGTGATCCGTCGCCATTGCTCCCTTCGCATCCTGTTCGCCCTCCTGGGAGCGCTCTGCGTGCTCACCATGGGCGCGTCGTCGACATCCGCGCAGCCCGTGCGCTTCCTGGGCCGCGAGGAGATCATCCTCTACGGCATCGGGCTGCGCGTCGAACCTGCGACGCAGACCGTCCCGAAGGACTTCGCGACGATCGTCAGCACGTTCCTCCAGGCGCCGACGCTGCCGGGCGACGTCTCGCCGTTCGCGCCCGACGCCGAGATGCGCGCGACGCTGCGCGGCCCGAGCTTCGCGCAGCCGATCGAGCTGACCGCACGCCCCAACTCGCCCTTCAACATCCCCGTCCTGACCGTGCCGGGCACGCACGTCCTCGAGAACATCCGGATGGTTTCGGGCGGCGAGGTCGTGATGTACGCCACGCCCGAGAGCGCGCGCATCGACGTGATCGAGCGCCTCCTCGTCACGACGGTCACCGCGCGTCCGCTCACCGCCGACGAAATCCGCGAGAAGGGCATCGTTTTCGACAAGGACAACTTCCAGGCCTACAACTTCACCGCCGCCTTCGCCGTGGACGATGGCTCGAAGATCGACATCTCCTTCCCTGTCGTGTTGCCCACCGTGCTACCGCCGGCCAACGTCGATGTCTCGACCGTCGACCTGCAGGGCGTGACCGGCCCCCTGCTCAAGGGCCTGAAGACGATCATCCCCGACACGCTGGAGATCCAGTCACGCATCCCCAACCTGAGCGTTGTCGGGTTCACGCTGAGGCTCGACGACCAGCCGGCCGGCCAGAGCTTCGTCGTGCCACCCATCCCCGGCGTCATCGTCATCCCGGGTGACATCGGGTTCCTCAACCAGTTCTTCAGCGTCATGCTGATGGTCGCCAACGTCGCGCCCGAGGGCTCGAACCTCGTCGTGTCGGAGCTCACGGCCAACATCGTCCTGCCGCCAGGCATCGACAACGTGGTCGGCTCGCAAGACGACCCGCTGCGGATGGCGAACCTCGCGACGGGCGAATCAGCCCGTCTCGTCCCCGTCACGCAGGCTGGTGCCGATGGACAGCTCGGCACGGGCGACGACATCACCACGCTCGGCCCTGCACAGACGGGCAACGCCGAGTTCCTCGTCGAGGGCCGCCGCGAAGGGACGCACGTCGTCGAGATGGAGCTGGCAGGCACCCTCAATGGCCTGCCGATCGGACCCGTCCCGATCCGCGGGCGGGCCGCCGGCGCCGTGCTCGTGCGCAATCCGAAGTTCACGCTCACCTTCACGCACCCCGACATCGTCAACGCGGGCGAGCCGTACACGCTCGACGTCACCGTCACGAACACCACCGAGTCGCCGGCGAATTTCGTCAACCTCAACCTCTTCGCGCAGAACATCAGCGGCGCCCGCCTCGACGACGAGACCACGAAGGGCATCGACAGCATCGCCCCCGGCGACTCGGCCAGCGTGTCGTTCCGCCTGATCTCGAACCTGACCGGCACGATCACGGCCGCCACGCTCGACTCCGACGAGAACGTCGCCGGACGGTTCGCGCTCAAGACCTCGGTCGGCGAACTCGGCGTTCCGCTCTCGCCTGATTCGCTCATCCTGCCGAAAGAGGCGTCGGGCCTGCCGAAGGCACTGCGCGATGCGGCGCTCGGACTCCTCGGGCGCGCATGGGCCGTTGCCACGGCGCCACCCGCGGCCCTGCCGAAGGACCTGTCGCGCTTCTCGAAACAGCTCGTGATCGACCGGGCAGTCGAGACCGCCGAGGCGGGCTTCCGCGTGCAGCTGGGCGAACCCCTGCCCCGCACCGTGCACACGCTGCTGTTCGACTTCCTCGGCAGCGACTACACCGAACTGGCGGCGCGGGTGCCGGCCAACGATACGACCGGGCTGCTCGGCTTGCTCCAGCGCGACTTCAAGGGCTTCGACCTGCTGCGGCGCCGGTCGGTGCGCGGCGACGTGCTCACGTCGGCGATGGCGAAGATCCTCGGGCCATCGTTTGCGGCGGGCGCCACGGCGTTCCACCGCGACGTCGCCGAGCAGGCGACCTCGCGCCCCGCGCACGTCTCCGTCCTGGTGTCTGGCGCGAACGGCGGCACGCTCGACTTCGACGCCAGCCTCGTCGATGCCGGCGGCCTGCGGCTCGGCCCCACCGAGAACGGCAAGATCGTCAGCGAGATCCCGTTTGGCGACGTGATGACGTTCACCAACGAGCAGGGGCTGACGACCGGACGGCTGTTCGTGATCGCGGTGCCCGAGGCCGGCAACTACTCGCTGGTGCTCACGCCCCTCGCCAACGCCCCGCCTGGCGCCACCGTCGACATCAGCGTCGTCGTACCAGGCGCCGACGGCGCCCTCCGCGTCTCGTCGATTGACGACCTCGGTGCCGCGGACGGCTTCACCGTCTCGAACGGTGCCACCGATCCCCTTGCGCGGTATGCCGTGTCGCGCAGCGCCACTGGCGGCTCGACGCTCACGCCGACCCTGTCGTCCGTGAATGACCCCCTGCCCACCGTGCTCGGCGTCGTGCAGATGTCGAGCGCCGACGTCGTCGGCTGCAACCCCGAAGAGGATCCCGGCAAGCAGTTCAACGCGGGCCGCGTCGTCGCCGTCCTGTTCTCGGAAGACGTCACGCCAGCGAGCGTGCAGGACAAGCTCGCGGCGGGCGAGATCGTCAGCTTCCGCCCCGAGGCCAATCGGGCCGTCAGCGTGGCGCTCCAGCCCGGCCGGCGCATCGCGTTCGTGGCGCTGCGGAAGCCATTCGGACCGCTCGTGCCCCGCACGATGACCATCGAGGGCGCCGTCGATCGGGCTGGCCAGGCCATGGCCGCCGCGGTGACCCTGCCGGTCCAGATGTCGAACCTCGGCGACGCTGCGACGGTGGCCGGACGCGTCCTGAACGCCGACGGCACCCCGGCAGCGGGCATCAGCCTGCGGATGTTCTACGAGATCCAGTGCGCGTCTGGCCCCGTCGTGGTCGGCATCGGCGAAGACACGGCGGGCGCCGACGGCTCCTACGCGTTCGATCACGTCGTCGTCGCCCCGTCGGTGACCACCAAGCTGGTCGCTGTCAACGAAGACGCCGGCGAGCTGAAGGTCGTCAGGTTCCGCCCGGCGCGCGTCGGCCAGCGGCTCAACGTCGATGTCGTGTTCATCGGGCGCGGCGCGATCACGGGCATCACCTACGCCGAGGATGGCCGCACACCGCTCGCCGGCACGGCGATCCGCGTCACGAGCCTCACCGACCAGAGCCAGTACGGCACCACGACCGACGCCAGCGGCCGCTACACCGTGGCGCGCGTGCCCGTCGGCAGCCTGCTGCTCGAGGCCGTCAACGTCGCCAGGCCAGCGACGCTGTTCGTCAGCGACGTCATCCCGTTTGCGGGCGCGGTGGTCACGCGCGACCTGTCGCTGCTCGACGTCGACACGACGGGCACGACGATCTCGACGGGCGTGATCACCGGTCGCGTGCTGCGGGCCGACGGCGTCACGGGCATCGAGGGCGTGCCCGTCATCGCGTACTACGCCCACGATTCGCAGGCCAACGTGGGATGCCCGGCGCCAGGCTACGGCCCACCGCCGAGCGAGTGCGCGGTGGCGGTCGTGCAATCGGCGGCCGACGGCGCGTTCTCGTTCCCCGCGGTCACCTCGGGTTCGCTGCGCATCTACTCGTTCGACCAGACGGGGCTCGAAGAGGGATCGGTTCGCGTCACGCTGCTCCCCGACCAGACCTTCGACCTCAACCTGCTGCTGTCGGGCGGCGTCGGCACCGTGCGCGGCACCGTGCTCGACTCGAATGGCGCGCCGGTCACCGACGCGGTGGTCGGCGGCGGGCTGTCGCTGGTGAACGTGAACCCGGCCGACGGCACGTTCGTGCTCACCGACGTCCCGGTCGGGCAGCGCACGCTGGTGGCCGTCAGCGAAAGCCTGCGCGCGCGCGGCGAAACCACGATCGACATCGTCCAGGCCGGAGAGCAGATCAACGCGACGATCGTGCTCGAACCATCAGCATCGATCTCGGGCCTCGTGCGCGACGCCAACGGCGTGGCGCAGTCGGGCATCAAGGTGTGGGTGTTCGTCGACTGCTACGACAAGCAGCAGCAGCCGAGCATCTGCGTCGAGGGAGAGGCGACGACCGACGCGACCGGCGGCTACCGCGTCGACGGCCTGAAGCTCGGCACGTACCGCGTGTCGGCCTTCCGCGCCGACCTCAAGGACGGCAACATCGCGCAGGTCGCGCTGCGCTACAACGCGCAGGTCCTCAAGACCGACATCACGTTCCGCGGGTCGCTCGGCACGGTCACCGGCCGCGTCCTGCGAGCGTGCGGCACCCCGCCCTGCGCCGACACGCCGCTGCCGGCGCGCGTCGCCATCTCTGGCGAGCGCCTGGTCGTGGCCGGCGGACAGATCGCGACCGAGTTCCGCTACATCCAGAACTTCGAGGTCGTCGACAACGATTTCACGACGGGCGCGTTCGAGTTCGACGGCATCTGGGCCGGCAATTTCACCGTCAAGGCCGCGGGCCAGTTCAGCCCCGAACCCGTCTCGGCCGCCGGCACCATGACCGCAGGCCAGACGGTAAACCTCGATCTGCGCCTGATGCCCACGAGCCGCATCACGGGCACCGTGTTCGAGCCCGACGGCTTCACGCCCGTGACCAACCGGCAGGTCGCGCTCGAGTTCAAGTCGAACGCCGTCGTGGTGATCTGCACCGAAGACAGCTCGACCGGTGACAGCGACTGCCAGACGATCCCGCAGGGCATCCAGTCGGCCAGCGCGGCCACCGATGCGCAGGGACGCTTCTCGTTCCCCGTCGTCAACGCGGGCCCCTTCACGATTGTCGCGACCGACACCGCGCAGGGCCGCACCGCGCGGGTCGAAGGCACCGTGCGCGCGGGCGAGACCGTCGACCTCACCGCGCGCCTGCTCGGGCGGAGCCGCATCGTCGTCAACGTCAGGAGCAACAACGGCATCACGCCCATCGCGGGCGCCCGCGTCGACGTGGCGCAGGTCGACTACCCGAAGGCCACGCGCACCGGCCTCACGAATGCGAGCGGGCAGGTCGTCTTCGAAGGCGGAGACGCCCTCAGCGAAGGCCTGTTCGTCGTCACCGCGACCGATGGTGGCGGATTCGTCGGGCGCGTGTCGAACACCGTCACCACCGACGGCGCGACCGTCACCGCCAATGTGTTCCTGTTCGACGCGACCGGCACCGTCACCGGTCAGGTCGTCCGCGAAGACAGCACCACGGCGCTCGTGCCGGTGCCCAACGCCGAGGTGCTCGTGAGCACGGCCTCGGGGCCCATCGCCTACACCGTCACCGACGCGCAGGGACAGTTCGAGGTGACGCTCGTCCCGACGGGCGCGATCACCGTCGAGGCCTTTGATCCGGTGACCGCGGGACGTGGCCGCCTGTCGGCCACCGTCCTGAACGGCCAGCCCACCACCT
>JAEUQQ010000776.1 GCA_016789685.1 Acidobacteriota bacterium
AGCCACCGGGCCGGACCGAAGCGCGGCGGCGCGTACTCGTTCGCCGTGAAGATGCGGTCGATCCGGGCCGACAGCGCCTGCGCGCGATCGTCCTGCGCCGAGGCGAGGGCCGCACAGCCCGCGACGATCAGAATCCAGGCGATGGCGACACGTGCGCGCTGCTTCATCCCAACTCCAGGGCGAAAGGGTCCGGGGATCCCGACCGGCGGTCGCCGGATCAGTTCACGCCGCCCATCATCGACTTGATGCGCGGCGTCAGGAACACGAGCAGCAGGGCCATCGCGCTCGTGATGCCGAACAGCCCACCGAAGAGCGTGGCTGGCGCGAGGCTCTCGCTGAAGCCGCCGGCAAAGCCCGCCAGCATGTTGCCGAGGCCGATCGCGAAGAAGAACACGCCCATCATGACGCCCGAGTAGCGCGGAGGCGCGAGCTTCGACACCGTGCTGAGGCCGACCGGCGACAGGCACAGCTCACCGATCGTGTGGAGGCAGTAGGTGCCGATCAGCCACCAGGCCGAGACCTTCAGCGCCGGGTCGGCCGCCATCTGGAGGCTCGGCGCCACGAGCAGGAGCATGCCGGCGCCGACGAAGAAGAGGCCGAGGCTGAACTTCGACGGACTGCTCGGTTCCTTGTCCTTGAGCGCGACCCACAGCCAGCTGAAGACCGGCGCCAGCAGCAGGAGCCAGATCGAGTTGACGCTCTGCAGCCAGCTCGATCGCAGCGTGATGCCGAGGAAGTCCATGCGCGTGCGTTCGAAGGCAAACAGGTTGAGCGTCGTGCCCGCCTGCTCGAAGACGAAGAAGAACGTCATGATGAAGAACACGAGAATCGCCACGACCCACATGCGGCCGCGTTCCTCGGCGGTGAGCGGCGCGTGCGCGACCTGCGTGTCGCCGCTCCGCGCGCCCGGCCTGAGGCCGATGTCGCCGAGGGCGCCCTGGCGGATGACGTACTGGACGAGCCCGGCAACCATGGCCAACCCGGCGACGGCAAACGCGGCGCGCCAGCCACTGGCGTCGGCGAGGCCGACCTTGCCAAGAGCCGCCACGAAGACGGGGTCCTGGGCCATGAAGCCGAGGATCAGCGGTGCGATGAGCGCGCCGATGTTGATGCCCATGTAGTAGATGGAATACCCGGCATCGCGGCGCGGATCGTTCTGCGGGTAGAGCATGCCGACCAGCGTCGTGCAGTTGGTCTTGAGCAGGCCGGTGCCCATCGCGATCGACGCGAGGCCGAGGTAGAAGAGGGGCACCGCGCCGCTGGCGAGGCCGAATTCGCCGAGGGCGATCATCGTGCCGCCCACGAGCACCGATCGCCGGTAGCCGAGGAAGCGGTCGGCGATCCAGCCGCCGGGCACGCTCAGCGCGTACACGAAGAACGTGTAGAAGGCGTAGATCGTGCCCGCCCACTGCAGTGACAGCCCCAGGCCGCCCGACTCGACCGGCAGACGCATGTAGAGCAGGAGCAGGGCGCGCATGCCGTAGTACGAGAAGCGCTCCCACATCTCGACGAAGAACAGCGGTCCGAGCCCGCGTGGGTGCTTGCTGAGCGCCCAGAGCCCGTACACCACGAAGGCGAGCCACATCGTGAGGGCGACGCCGAGTGGGGTGAACGCTCCGAGCGTCACGTCGACGGGAGCGGCGGCAGGTTGCAGGGCGAGCAGGAGTGTGGGCATGCGTGGGTCCGGGGCGATGGCACGCGGACGCTACCACGGGGTTGCCGGACGCGCAAACACCTGGGGGCCTGGCGAGCAGTTCGCATCGCGACGCCCCGAGGCATAAGATGGCGCCTCGGAGGCTTCGATGTTTGCACCCGCGACCTACGCCGCACGGCGCCGCACGCTGCTCGACACCATGACGCGACTCGGCGAACACGGGCTGTTGCTGTTCCTCGGCAACGACGAGAGCCCGTGCAACTACGCCGACAACACGTATCCCTTCAGGCAGGACAGCACGTTCCTGTACTATTTCGGCATCGATCACGCGGGCTTTGCCGCGGTCGTCGATCTCGACGAGGGCCACGCGACGGTCTATGCCGACGACATCGGCATCGACGCCATCGTCTGGATGGGCCCGCAACCCTCGGTGCGCGACCTTGCCGCGACAGCGGCCGTGGATCGGACCGCGCCGGCCGCGGCGCTCGCCGACAGCATGACCGCGGCGCGGGCGTCGGGGCGCCGCGTCCACGTACTGCCGCCGTATCGCGCCGAGAACATGATCCGCCTGATGACCCTCCTCGATCGCCGGCGGGTGCCCGAGGCGAGCGTGCCCTTCATCCGGTCGGTGGTCGAGCAGCGTGCGGTCAAGTCGGCCGAAGAACTCGCCGACATGGAGACGGCGGTCGACCTCACGATCGACATGCACCTGGCCGGCATGCGCATGGCGCGCCCCGGGATGCGCGAGGCCGACATCGCCGCGCGCGTGACCGAGATCGCGCTGGCGGGCGGTGTGGGGTTGTCGTTCCCCGTGATCGCCACCATTCACGGCGAGACGTTGCACAACCACTTCCACGGCAACGTGCTGGCGTCGGGCGACGTGTTCCTGCTCGATTGCGGGGCCGAGAGCCACCGGCACTATGCCGGCGACCTGAGCAGCACGTTTCCCGTCGATCGGACGTTCACGAGCCAGCAGAAGGACATCTATCGCGTGGTGCTCGACGCGCACCTGGCCGCGGTGGCGGCGGTGGCGCCGCACGTCCCCATGCGCGAGGTGCACCGGACGGCGTGCCGCCGCATCGCCGAGGGGATGAAGAGCCTGGGCCTGATGACAGGCGACATGGGCGAGGCCGTCGAGGCGGGCGCGCACGCGCTGTTCTTCCAGTGCGGGACGGGACACATGCTCGGGCTCGACGTGCACGACATGGAGGATCTGGGCGAGGTGTATGTCGGCTACGACGGGGAAGCGAAGTCGACGCAGTTTGGCCTCAAGAGCCTGCGGCTGGCACGGCCGCTGCTGCCGGGGTTCGTGTTCACGATCGAGCCGGGCGTGTATTTCATCCCGGAGCTGGCGCACCGGTGGAAGGCCGAGGGACGTTTCACCGACTTCGTGAACTACGCCGAGGTCGAGCGGTGGCTCGGTGCCGGCGGAATGCGCATCGAGGAGAACGTGACGATCACGGCCGACGGCAGCCGCATCCTGGGCAAGTGGCGGCCCCGGACGATCGAGGAGGTCGAAGCCGAGCGCGGATGAGCGGGGGAGTTGGGGGCGTGCCGTGAACTAGAAGATGGTGCCGAGGGCCAGAATCGAACTGGCGACACTACGATTTTCAGTCGTATGCTCTACCAACTGAGCTA
>JAEUQQ010000552.1 GCA_016789685.1 Acidobacteriota bacterium
AGCGGCACATGGTCACTCGAGGCCGTCGTCCTGCGGCACCACCATGAGCGGGGCGATGCCTTCCGCGTAGATGCCGACGTCACCAGCGCGATCGGCCGCGTCGTCGTGCACGTCGGGGGCGAGGCGGCGGCGGCGCGGTTCTTCGTGTCGTTCGGTGCTGGCGTCGCCCGTCACGCGGGTAGCGTGGGCTTCGTGGGTGGCCCGCCCGAGGCGTCCGTCGAGGGTCCGCGTTCGGCCTACGCGGCGACCGGTGGCGTCGCCGAGTTCGGCCTCGGCCTCGACGTTCGAGCAGGCCGGCGCTGGTTCATCAGGCCCGAGTTGCGCGCGCGTTCGACGCATCTCGACCGAACGCCCCACGCGCCCGAACCTCCGTATCTCACCGGCGTCGCCGGCGTCACCATCGGTTGGCGCCCGTGAACCCCAGGCGGCACCCGCTTCGGCGTGCCGTCCACTGCCCAGCGCAACCCCCTCCCCCTCAATCACTTCCAGCGCCACCCCCAACATGAGACCACAATGGGGTCAGACCCCAATTCGTGGGGCGGAGACGGGAGGGGTCAGCCTTTCAGGCCCGCGAGGGCGACGGCGGGGAGAGAAGGCAGGGAGGGCGACGCCTCGAAGGACACGGCGCGGCGGCCCAGATCGTGGAGGTTGCCGTGGTCGGCAAACCAGATCGGCCAGGGGTACATCACGAACGGCGCGCGCACGACCGACTTCTGCGGATGGTCGAACAGGTGCGTGTTGTGGACGACGCCGATGCCCGAGCCGATGGCGTCGAGGCGGTTCCCCGGATAGGCGCCCCACGTCGCGCTGCCGATACCGAAGTTCACGCCCGTCCAGGCGTTGACCGCGATCCCGCCATACCGCAGGGCGGCAAGCGCCTCCTCGAACTCGCGCCGGCAGGCCCGCTGCGTCGCGCCGTTGGCGATGACGACACACGACAGCGTGCCCCAGACCACGTCATTGGCAAACGGCACGGCCTGCGCGAGGAACGACGTCGCGTCGCTCACATCGAGCGACGTCTCGGCAATGACACCGCAGAACGCTTCGGTCGTCAGGGCATACTCGCCTGGCTGCGCGGGCACGCTGGGGATGAGCGTCCACGGCACCACGCCATCGCCGCGCTTGCCGATGACGCGTGCATGCGGGTACTTCTCGATGAACGCCTGGTGCCGCTGCGCGGCGCCCGGGTAGTACGCCCTGCGCGCCGGCAGCGAGGCCAGCACCTCCTGCAGCACGTCGAGGAACTCGGCACGTTGCGCCCACCCACGCGCCAGCACGAGGACCTTCCCGGCGTTGCAGTTGAAGCTCGCGTTGTGCGCGACCATGCTGGCGACATTGCGCGCCTGGTAGCGCAGGCCGAGTTTCGACCAGCGCCCCGGCACGACGAGGATGGGGGTCACCGACCCGAGTTCAGACGTGACGTGCTTGTCGATGCGCGGCGTCGCCGCGGCCTTGCGGCGCTGCTGTTCGTCGGCGGTGTCGCCCCACACGATGGCGTCGTGCGTGCGGTCAGACCCGGTCAGGTGGATGCTCTGCACGAGCGCGTGTGCACACAGATAGCGCCCCGCGTCGACACCGCCGGTGACGATCTCGAGCACGCCCATGTCGATCAGCGGCGCGAACGCGCGCCTGAACACGGGGGCGAGATAGTCGTTGACGGGGTTCATCTTGAGCACCGCCACCTCGTTGCGGACGAAGAGCTTGTCGAGCACGTCGAGCGGCCCGATCGACGACACGTTGCCGGCCCCGAGCACGAGGCACAGCGTGCCGTCACTGCTCATCGGCTCGTCGGTCCGGTAGATGGCGCCCTGCGTCTCGGGTTTGCCGGGCTCGATCCACACCTCGACCGTCATGCCCGTGTAGGCGAGCCGGTCGATCAGTGTCTCGGGGAACACCGTCGCCACGCGCTGGCCATCGGGACGCGTCGACCATCGAGGCACGGCCGGCGAACCACCGGCGTCGAGCGCCTGCGCGACGAGCCGCATCGTCCGGATGGTCGTGACGGGCCCGCTGATCCACTCCTCGCCGGCGACGGGCGATGCGGGATCGATGCCCTTCGCGGCGCACCCCGCCTGCACCCAGTCTGGCGCCACCGCCACCACGCCGTCGATGACCGCGCGGAGCAGGCGCACCCGCTCGTCGATTGGCACACGGAGCCAGGCATCCTTGCGCGACGCGACGCGCTGCAGTGCGGCATCCAGGGACGCTTGCTGTGACGGGGTGAAGCTGCTGTCGGCGTTCATCTGAGGAATCCTGCACACGCGGCGCTGGCCGGCCACCGCTCGAAGTGGCGAAGCCCGTGGCTTCGCGTATACACTTGGCGCCCAGCCGCGACTCCAAGGTCACACAACATGATCAAGTTCCCGAACCTGCTGCTGCAGCGACTCTACACCTTCGGCAGTCTCGAAGCCGTCGGCGAGGGCACGCGCTTCAACCTCAAGAACCGGCTGACCGACGCGTCGGTGACGTCGATCACGCGCATCGCCATCGACGATCGCGAGATCGACATCGCGAGCGTGACGCTCACCGTTGACGGCACGCGCCTGGCGGCCACGGCCGTCGGCCCGCAGGCGCCGCTTGCGTTCCCGTTGCGGAAGACCATCGTGATCGATGCGCCGATCACGCTGGCCCCGGGCAAGCACACGCTGCGGATCGCGTTCGTGACCGACGGCCTCGGCGACCTGACATTCACGGCCGACGACACGCTCGCGACGGGCACGGCTGCCGCGGCGCGCGCGACCCTGCCCTACGACAAGGAAGAGAACCAGCACCCCGAGATCATCAAGCGGCGCCAGGCGTTCGTCGCGGAGCAGACGGGTGCGGGCGTCACGCACATCGGCCACTACTCGATCGACCCCGAGACGACAAAAGGCAACATCGAGAACTTCACCGGCGTCGCGCAGATCCCGATTGGCATGGCCGGACCGCTGCTCGTCAACGGCGAGCACGCCACGGGCGAGTTCTACATCCCGATGGCGACGACCGAGGGCACCCTGGTTGCCAGCTACAACCGCGGGATGAAGGTGCTGAACCTGTCGGGCGGGTGCACCTGCACGGTGGTCGACGACGCGATGCAGCGTGCGCCGGTGTTCGTGTTCGACTCGGCCCGCGAGGCGCGCGACTTCCGCGCCTGGATCAACGCGCACCTCAAGGAGATCGCCGACGCCGCCGAGGCGACGTCGCGCATCGCGAAGCTGCTCTACATCGACACGTACCTGGTCAACAAGTTCGCCTTCCTGCGCTTCAACTTCTCGACCGGTGACGCGGCGGGGCAGAACATGGTCGGCCGCGCGACGTTCGCGGCCTGCTCGTGGATCCTCGAGCAGATCACGACGGTGCGGAAGTTCTACCTCGAGTCGAACTTCGCCACCGACAAGAAGGCGTCGCAGATCAACATCATGCGGACGCGCGGCAAACGCGTGACGGCCGAGTGCGTCGTGCCGCGCACGGTGCTGATGGACGTGATGCGCGTCGAGCCCGAGAGCCTCGCCTACCACTCGCACCTGGCCACGATCGGCGCGTTCTTCTCGGGCGCCAACAACAACGGCGCGCACTCGCCCAACGGGATCACCGCGGTCTTCATCGCCACCGGCCAGGACGTGGCCAACGTGGCGGAGTCGTCGGCCGGCATCCTGTACACCGAGATCACCGAGTCGCGCGATCTCTACATCTCGCTCACCATCCCATCGCTCATCGTGGCCACGCACGGCGGCGGCACCGGGCTCGCCACCCAGCGCGAATGCCTCGAGATCCTCGGGTGCACGGGACGGGGATCGGTGAACAAGCTGGCCGAGATCATCGCCGGCGTGGCGCTGGCCGGCGAACTGTCGCTCGGCGCCGCCATCTCGTCGCTCGACTGGGTGTCGAGCCACGAGAAGTACGGCCGGAACCGCTAGCTCATGGGCGAGGGGCCCACAGCACCAGCGTTCGCGACGGCACCCGACACGCCGCCGCCGGGCCTCGTGCGCCGCGTGCTGCAGACGCAGCGCCACCTCGCCGGCGTCATCGCGGGCGCACTGATCGCGTCGGTCGACGCCGACCGACAGCGCCCCCGCGAACAGCGGCACCCGCTCTTCGGCATCCGGCGCGGCATCGCCGCCCTGCTGCGGCCGTTCATTGCACGCGACCTGCGCGGACTGCCATTCCCCGTCCAGCTGCGGCGACGGCTCGAGCGGCTCGGCGCCACCTACATCAAGCTGGGACAGATCCTCAGCCTGCGCGAAGACCTGCTGCCCCGCGACATCACGTCGGAGTTCAAGAACCTGCTCGACCGGCTCCCGGCCGTGCCCTACGAGCGCGTCGTCGAGATCGTCGAGGCCACGCTGGAGCGTCCCGTGATCGCCGCGTTCGCGTCGATCGAACGGACGCCCATCGGGTCGGCGTCGATCGGCCAGGTGCACCGCGCGACCACCATCGGCGGCGACGCCGTCATCGTCAAGATCGTCAAGCCTGGCATCCGCGAAACGCTCGAACGCGATGCGGTGCTGCTGCGGATCTCGGGCACCGTGCTCAACTGGGTGATTCCCAGGTTCAGGCCCAAGCAGGTGTTCGCCGAGTTCGTCGAATACACCCTGCGCGAGGTCGACCTCCGGCGCGAGGCCGACAACGCCGAGACGTTCACGGCCAACTTCAAGGACCGCCCAGACATCGTCTTTCCGCGCATCTACCGCGAGCTGTCGGGGCGCGACGTGCTGACGATGGAGTTCCTCGACGGGATCAAGCCGTCTGACGTCGGCGCCTCGCTGAGCGACGCCGAGCGCGACACCCTGATCGACCTCGGCGCGACGGCGATCATCCGGATGCTCTACCGCGACGGGTTCTTCCACGCCGACCTGCACCCCGGCAACCTGATGGTGCTGCCAGGCCCGAAGTGCGGCTTCATCGACCTTGGCATGGTCGGGCGGTTCGACGAGGAATTGCGCCGGACGCTCATGTACTACTTCTACTGCCTCGTCGCCGGCGACGCCGAGAACGCGGCGCGGTACCTGCTGGCGGTCGCCGAACCTGGCCCCGGCGCAGACCCGCACGGCTTCAGGCGCGATGTCGAGGACGTGTCGCGGCGCTGGTCGCGCACCGCGACCTTCAGCGACTTCTCGCTGGCGCGGCTGATGCTCGAGTCGGTGACGCGTGCCGCCCATTACCGGATGTACTTCCCCGTCGAGCTCGTGCTCATGGTCAAGGCCGTGGTGACGTACGAAGGGGTCGGGCAGATGCTCAAGCCCGGCTTCGACATCGCCTCGATCTCGCAGGCGCACATCCGGGCGATCTTCCTCGAGCAGTTCAGCCCGCTGCGCTTCGCGCGCGAGGGCGCGCGATCGGCCCCGGAAGTGATCGATGCGCTGCTGCGCGCACCGATGCTGCTCAACGAGGGACTGCGCATGATCGAGCGGACGACACGCCAGCCAGCCGAGAACCCGCTGGTGGGCGTACGAACGTCGCTCCTGGCGGGCGCCTGCCTGATCGGTGGCGTGATCGCGCTGGTCACCAAGGGTCCCCTCGCGTTGTGGGTCGGGCTCTTCGTCCTGGCCGTGTTCTTCGCCCTGAAGCGCAAGTAGGGCCCGCCTGCCAGCACTCGCCGCCCGTGCCCGACGTGTCGACGACACACGCGCGCGTCGGCGCGGTCAGCGTGCCGGCGCAGCCGCGCGCACCCGGCGCGGCCGACGTGCCGGTGCGGCGATCCGCGCGTCGAGCGCGTCGAGCGCCTTGCCGAGGCGGTCGGCCGCCGACATCTCGCCGTCGACCGAATCGCGCCGGGATCCCCCGATCAGGCCGACGCCCGTCCACAGGTTGCGCGACCGATCGAGCAGGACGTCCCTGCGGAGCACGATGCCGTGACGGCGGAAGACAGGCGCGAGTTCGTCGTAGCGCCGCAGCAGGTCGCGCCGCGTCGCGTTGTACGCGTATTCGGCGAGTTCCTTGCGCGAGCCGAACGAGAAGATGTTGGTGAAGAACATCCGGTAGTCGTCGGGCTGCGGCTCGAAGAGCACGGTGCGCTGCTTCGGATAGCGCGGGGCGTAGGCCGCCATCCCCACGCGCATGCGCGAGTGAATCAGCGTCCTGAACGTCTGCGAGAGCACCGTCGGCAGCCCCAGCTCGGTCAGCCGCCGCGCCGGGCTGTCGTCGCCGGGTGCGTGCAACGTGTCGACGGGCACGATGGGGTTCACGCAGATGACCAGGCCTGCGCCGTGCTCGAGCGCCACCGACGCGTGCACGGTCTTGATGAGGACGCCATCGACGTAGTGTCGCCCGTCGATCACCACCGGGGGATACAGTCCCGGCAGCGCCGAACTCGCCTGGATGGCCTGCGAGATCGGCACCCGGTCGAGGCCCTTCTCGCCGAATCGCACCGCGCGCCCGGAATCGAGCTCGGTGGCGACGATGAAGAGCTTCGCCTTCAGCGTCCTGAAGTCGTTGCTGCGTCCCTTCATCGAGTAGATGGTCTGGAGGTACTCGCGAATGGGATCGTTGTCGAAGAGGCCGAGCGGCAGCACCCGCGACAGCCGCATCGCGGAGTCGTAGAGCGACGTCGCCTCGCGCGTGCGGATCAGGTCCCACAGGGCGTCGAGCAGGAAGCTCGGCGTCTGCGCGCCACGCCGAAGCAGCTCGCCCACGGCCGGCATGAAGAACGTCTGCGGCACGAAGGGGTGCTCGCCTGGTTCCTTCTTGACGATGGCGCGGACGTTCTGGGCCGTCGTGATCTGGTTGGCGAGGTTCGCCGCGACGAACGCACCCGCCGACACGCCGACGTAGACGGGCAGCCTGTTGAAATCGATGCCGTCGAGCGCCTCATCGATCGCCCGCAGGACGCCGATCTCGTAGATCGCGCCCTCGGGCCCGCCGCCCGCCAGGGCGAGGCCGACGCGGGCAGAGTTGTCTCGCACAGCCGTTGTCAGCATGCCGTGTCCAGACAACCTGGACGAGCGCCGCGAGGCGCCCGTCCGGTCGTCGACTCGTTACTTGCGTGCCTTCAGCGATTCGATCGAGGCCGTGAGCTGCTCGATACGCTTCGTCAACTGCTCGATCTCGGCGCGCGTCGGGATGCCGGCCCGCTGCAGCGCCGCCGTCACCTGCGCGTCGACGACGTCCTGCACCGTGCCGAACCAGGTCGCCGCCGCGTTCGTCGCCGTCTGCGCCGCGTCGGCAGGCGACGGAATGGCCTTCTCGACCTGCTTGCCGAGATCGACCAGCGACTCGAACATCTTGTTGCCCTCGGTGCGCGCCAGCGTGTAGGCGCCCATGCCCGCAAGCCAGATCTGCTCGATGGTCTCCTTGACCTGCTGCGGTACCGACTCGACGTGCTTAGCGGCCACGACGCGTGCCCCTGGCCGTCGCCTTCGGCGCGGGCTTGGTGGTGCGGCGACGTGCCGGCTGCAGCGCATCGACCTTCTTGATCAGCTGCTCGACACGGCGGGTGAGCGTCGTCACCTCGGCGCGCGTGGGCACGCCGAGCGTCGTCAGGACGGTCTTCGTCGTGCTCTCGACCACGTCCTCGACCGTGTTGATGGCCTCGCGCATGGGCTTTCGTGCGCCCTTGATCATGGCGGGCATGTCGGGCATCGGCACCGACGGCGCATAGCGGCGCGCCTCGGCCCACGCCATCTCGGCGACGGCCTTGCTGCCGTTGGCCACCATCCCGGCGGCGCCGAGGGTGGCGAGGTACATCTGTCGTGGTGCGTCCTGGATGTGCATGGTACTAGGCTCCCTTCTTCTTCCCAGCATCGGGGCGCGCGGCCCGTCGCGGGGCGCGCCGCTGTTCTTCGATTTCGTCGATCGCGTGCTCGAGGGCGTCGATCTTCTGGCGCATGCCACGCACCTCGTCGCGGATGTCGCGGATCGGCGCGACACGGTCGACCGAGGCCTGGAGGAGGCGATCGACGCCGGTCGACAACTGCTCGACGCCGGTGGTCACGATTTCTTCACCGCGCCTGATGAGCGTGTGGAGGAACTCGCTCGAGATCGGCGAGACGCCGCCCTTGCTTTCCTCGAGGATGACCTGGGCCAGGGTCTGCGCCGTGACGTCGTCACCCGACTGGGTGTCGACGACCTGGACTTCCTGGCCGCGCCGCACCAGCTCGCCGACCTCCTCGAGCGAGACATAGCGGCTTTCTTCGGTGTCGTAGAGCTTGCGGCTGCCGTAGCGACGTATCTGCCTGATCACAGTGGCCAACTCCGTTATGCCGCATTGCGGCAAATCCAGAGGGCACTATACCGCACTGCGGCAACGATGTAAACGGGGGGCAACGGCCGGGCCGGACGACGGCGGTGCGTGGTCGCCGCCCTCGACAGGCCGGAGATCAGCCGCCGAAGTCGACGTAGTCTTCGGCGTAGACGTCGTCGGCTGACGCGCCGAGCACCTGCAGGAGGTCCATGATGACCGCGGCCTTGTCCTGCGCGTCGCGCCGCGACCACGTCCGCGACTTCACCTCGAGGAAGTAGCCGTCGCGCGCCGGCGCGATGAGGCGATCGAGGTGCACGTAGAACTCGACGCCGCGGTAGACGAGCAGCCAGCGGCGCCGCTCCTTCTCGACCTCGCGCTCGCTGGCGGGCCTGAAGTACTCGCGGTAGAAGCGGCGCGAGTGCGTCGCCGGCGCCAGGTAGCGCGACCGCGACAGGATCACCGACCCGAACTGCCCCTCGCGCGCCTCGCCCGTGAGCGTCAGGCGCGCGCGCACGTTGGTCACGGTCCCCTTCTCGTCGAGGAATTCGTCTTCGCGGTAGCGCAGGCGTCCCTGGCCGGGATCGGCAAACGAGAAGTACGAGTCGTACTGGTGATAGTGCGCCGAGCGGATGACCGTGATCTCCTTGCTCTCGAGCGCCACGAACACCGGGGCATCCGAGGCGATCCGCGCCTTGACCTGCACTTCGAACGACTCGGTCTCGACGGCCCCGCCAATGGCCACGAGCTTCTTGAGCACGCTGCCCTCGCGCGTGATCAGGAAGGCGTCGATCTTCTTCGCGTATTCGCGCGCGCCGTCAGACAGTGCCTGCTCGTCGAGGGTGAGCAGCTGCCGGTTCCGCATCAGCCAGGCACCGTTGCACATCACGTCGCTGACGTCGCTGGCCTTGGCGCTGTAGACGATGCGCGCCGAGATCGCGTGCGGATCGCGGCTGAAATGCGGAATGCTGTGCACGCCGTTGAGGTCGATCACGATCAGGTCGGCCCGCTTGCCGGGTTCGAGCGACCCCGTGATGTCGCCGATGCCGAGGGCGCGGGCCCCGAGTCGCGTGGCCATCAGCAGCGCCTGCTGTGCCGGCAGCACCGTCGGGTCGCCGGTGGTGCCCTTGGCCAGCAGCGCGGCGAGCCGCACTTCCTCGAACATGTCGAGGTCGTTGTTCGAGGCCGGACCGTCGGTCCCGATGCCCACGTCGACGCCGATCTCGAGCATCTTGGTCACCGGCGCCACCCCTGACCCGAGCTTGAGGTTGCTGCTCGGGTTGTGCGCCACGCCCGCGCCGGCGTTGCGGATCGTGCGCATCTCGCCTTCGTCGATGTGCACGCAATGGGCGCACAGGACGTGCGCGTCGAACAGCCCCTGCTTCTTGACCCACGGGACGACCGGCATGCCATGGGTCTTGCGCCATTGATCGACCTCGAACAGGGTCTCGCTGAGGTGCGTGTGGATGGGCACGTCGAACTCGACCGCGAGTTCGGCGCAGGCCCGCAGGATCTCGGCGGTGCAGGTGTAGGGGGCGTGCGGCGCCGGCGCCGGCACGATCAGCGGATGTCCCTTCCACTTGACGATGAACTCGCGCGCGAGCGCCAGCGAGTCTTCGTAGCTCGACGCATCGGGCGTCGGGAACTTCAGCACGGTCTGCCCGCACAGGGCGCGCATGCCGGCGGCGGCGGTCGCCTGCGCCACCGACTCCTCGAAGTAATACATGTCGGCGAAGCTGGTGATGCCCGAGCGGATCATCTCGGCGCAGGCCAGCCCGGTGCCGAGCCGCACGAAGTCGGGACTGACGAACTCGCGCTCGACGGGCATGATGTAGCCCATGAGCCAGACATCGAGCTTCAGGTCGTCGGCCAGGCCGCGCACGAGGGTCATCGGCACGTGCGTATGGGCGTTGACGAACCCGGGCATGACCACCCGGCCACCGCAGTCGATGCGCTCGCGCGCCTCCCACTGATCGAGCCCGTCACCGACGGCGACGATGTGATCGCCCGTAACGGCGACAGCCCCCCGGGGGTATACCTCGAGGGATTCGTTCATGGTCAGGACGGTGGCGTTGGTGAGGAGGAGGTCGCAGGAGGCCGCGCCGGCGGGTGCTGACATGGCTTAGGGTAACGATTCCCCACGAACCCTTCAACTCGGGCCTTCGTATCTGGCTCTCGCCACTCGTTCCGGCGCGCCGTGCGCGCGGGGTGATCACCGATGATTCGACGCTTCACGGCCACGTGGGCCACGCTGCTCGTCCTGGCCCCTGCGCCGGCGCTGCTCGCCGCACAGGACGCGCCGCCCCTCACGCCCGCCACCCGCCCCAGGGTCGTCCACACCGTGACGGCCGCCTCGTCGGCCATCACCGTCGACGGTCCCCTCGACGAGAGCGCCTGGCAGACGGCCCTGCGCGTTGCGGTGGCCTACGAGTGGCTGCCCGGCGACAACGTCGAGCCGCCGGAGCGCACCGACTGCCTCGTCACCTACGATCGCGAGGCCCTCTACGTCGCGTTCCGCGCCTTCGACCGCGATCCGTCGGCCATCCGTGCGCGCCTCGCCGACCGCGACGTGCCCTACCTCGACGACACGGTCGGCTTCATGATCGACCCGTTCAACGACGAGCGCCGCGCCTTCCAGTTCAGGATCAACGCCCTCGGCGTGCAGATGGACGCCGTCAACAGCGACGTCGATCGGTCTGAGGACTGGTCGTGGGACGCCATCTGGGATTCGGCGGGCCGCATCACGGCCGACGGCTACATCGTCGAGGTACGGGTGCCGTTCTCGTCGTTGCGGTTCCAGCGCACGCAGGCGGCGCAGACGTGGGGCTTCCAGGCGACGCGCGACCTGCCGCGATCGTTGCGGCACCGCATGCGGAGTTCGCCCACCGACCGCAGCCGCGCGTGCGGCATCTGCCAGTTCGACAAGCTCACCGGCTTCGAGGCGATTACACCGGGGCGCAACCTCGAGTTCGCTCCCACCGTCACCACCCACCGCACCGACGAGCGCGACACCTTCCCGGGCGGACGCCTCACAGCCGGTGATCCCGACGCCGACGTCGGCCTGAGCGCGCGATGGGGCCTCACGCCCAACGTGACCATGAACGGCGCCCTCAATCCCGACTTCTCGCAGGTCGAAGCCGACGTGGCGCAACTCGACGTCAACACGCGCTTCGCGCTCTCGTATCCAGAGAAGCGGCCGTTCTTCCTCGAGGGCAACGACTTCTTCGGCACACCGCTCGACCTCGTGTTCACACGCACCATCGCCGACCCGCGGTGGGGCGCCAAGGTCACCGGCAAGGAAGGGGCGCACGCGTTCGGCGCGTTCGTCACGCGCGACGAGGTGGCCAACCTCCTCTTCCCGGCCAACCAGTCCTCGTCGACGGGGTTTCTCGCGGGGACGTCGCTGACCACGGGCGTGGCGCGGTACCGCCGCGATATCGGCGGGCAGTCGACGATTGGGAGCCTGTTCACGGCGCGCGAAGGCGGTGGCTACCACAACCGCGTGGCGAGCCTCGACACGCAGGTGCGGCTCTCGCAAACCGATACGGTGCGGGTGCAGGTGATGAAGACGTGGACCGCGTATCCCATCGCCGTCGCGCTCGACAACGGCCAGCCCATCGGGGAGTTCACGGGCAACGGCGCGTCGTTCGGCTACTCGCACAACGACCGGGCGTGGTCGTGGTTCGCCAACGGCGGGTTGCTCGACGCCGGCATCCGCGCCGACGTGGGGTTCATGCCGCGCGTCGACACGCGCGCGGTCGCGGCGGGCGTCAACCGTGTCTTCCGCGGCCGGCCCGGCCAGTGGTTCAGCGCGATCGAGATCGGCGCGTCGAACGACATCACGTACGACGGCGGCGGCCAGCTCACCGATCGCGGGTTCGACTTCCCCATCGAGTACACGGGGCCGAAGCAGGTGCAGGCGTACTACAATCCGTCGCCGAACCTCGAGTACTTCGACGGCCAGACGTACCACAACTTCCGCCACAACGTCGGCATCCAGATGCGGCCGAGCGGCGCGCTGGCGTTCGGGGCGAGCGGCACGATTGGCACGACGATCGATGTCGCCAACGGACGGCAGGCCAACGTGGTGCGGTTCACGCCCGAGGTCGAGTTCTCGCTGGCGCGGCGCGTGAACGGCTCACTCAGCCACAACTTCCAGCGGCTGACGGTCGATGCCGGGCGGCTGTTCACGGCCAACCTCAGCGAGGCGCGGGTGCTGTACCACTTCGATCGCCGCACGTTCCTGCGCACGATCGTGCAGTACACGCACGTCGATCGCGACGTGCGGCACTACACGTTCGCCATCGCGCCTGAGTCGTCGCGGCTGTTCACGCAGGTGTTGTTCAGTTTCAAGCTGAACCCGCAGACGGTGCTGCTGGCGGGCTACAGCGACAACCACGCCGGCGCGCGGGGGATCGACCTCACGCAGACCAACCGGACGTTCTTCATGAAGCTCGGCTACGCGTGGGTCCTGTAAGGGCCCATCATGATGCGCCCCTACATGCCGACCGAGTGGTAGCCCGCGTCGACCATCATCACTTCGGCCGAAATGCCACGCCCACCCGGCCCGAGCAGGAACATCGCGGCGTCGGCCACTTCCT
>JAEUQQ010000578.1 GCA_016789685.1 Acidobacteriota bacterium
GCTCTGGTTGCGCGTCTTCGACACGGCCGACGCGTTCAAGCTGCTCTCGGCCTGCAAGCAGGTCCCGAACGCCGAACGCCATCTCGAGCTGACGGCCGCGTACGAGACGTCGTCTGGATCGAGCCTCGACCTCGAGTTCAAGGGGAGTCTCGAGGATGGCGAGGTGCTGCGCGAGTTTCTCGAGGCACAGTTCCGCGCGGCGGGCGAGACCGACCTGCAGACGCGCTACACGTTCACGTTCATGGGCGGACTCGACCTGACGTCGGACGCGCCCGAGAAGATCACCGAGCGCCTCGCGAGGTTCGCGAGTGGTGCGGCGTACGTCTCGGCCGAGGCCGAGGCCCAGGAGGCCTGATGACGAAGCGCGTCACGCCGCGCGAGGGGATTCGCCCGTCGTACGAACTCCGTGCCTCGAAGGCCGGGGCAGGCAACCTCGTGCTCGAAATCTGGCAGCTACCGTCGCGCGCGACGCCAGAGGTGCGGCAGCCGCACTACATCGGCGGACTCGCCGGCCGGAACCTCGCGCTCGTCGAGCCGCGTGTGCTGAAGCAGCTCCGCGCGGGGGGTGTCGACATCGGCGGCGTTCGCCAGGCGCCGCTGGTCAGGGCCGACCTGCACGAGGCACTCGCGCTCAGGCTGGGGCTCACGTTCCGGGCACTCGCCCCCATGCGCAATCGCACGCACATGCGGGCGGTGAGCGATGGCGTCGAGGCGATGGCGCCCGAAGAGGCCGCCTACTGGCTGGGCATGGCGATGCGACGCAGGCACCCACGCCGGGTGCTCATGGCGCTGCGCTGCCTGTTCGTCGAGCCGGCCGGATTTCGGGCGTGACGAAGCCTGAACCGGCTAGCCAACCTTCGTCTGGTGTGCCTTCGCGGGCGTCCCGGCTTCTCGCTCCGGCGCGTTCTTGCGAGCCTCTTCGCGCGCACGGATTTCGCGCCAGGTGGGATGATTGGCCTTGTACCAGGAGGGGAGTTCCTCTGCGCGCTTCTCGGCGTCGTTCAACGTTCGCGTCAGCCAGTTCGTGTCGCCCATCATTGTGCTCCGCCCGACGACGAGGATATACCAAGTGTCTCGAGGATCGACCGCAGATTTCTGAGTTCCGTGGCCTCTTCAGACAGGTACGCCGCAGACCTCGACGCCAACCTGGGCTGTGCGCCTGCGCCCGGCGTTGCGACCGTACGCCCGAACTTGTCCACGCGCGTCGGCATGGTGAAGAAGTCGTCGAACAGACGAGGCGCGACGCCAACGAACGGTTCGAACGACACCTTGCCGTCGCACTGGCCGGTGCCCTCCAGCGCGATCGAATCGGCATGCAGGTCGAGCGCCCGGCTCTTGGGGTAGGGTTCGATGAACACGACACGAGCGATCCCTGCGGCGACGATGTGGCGGGCGCAGTTGTGACAGGGGAACGTCGTCGTGTAGAGCGTGGTACGCGCTGTTGCCACGCCGCGGCGTGCCGCATCGGTGATGGCCGCCATCTCGGCATGGACGATGCGTCCGAACTCGAGCACCGCGTCGAAATGGGCACCGCGGAACAGGTCGCGGCTCGACAGTGCCGTCCGGGCCAGGTCGGGAATCGGTTGCGCCATCGTGCCGGCGTTCAGCCAGCCCGCGCTTGCGAGCCGCTTGATGATGTCTTCGGCCATGAGCTGGCGCGAGACGTCGCTCGATTCCTCTCCGCGAAGGAAGTCGCGGCCGTCGCGTTCGTCGGAGCACCAGTAGATGCCACCGCCCGCGCGCGGGACGTCATTGCATCCGACCGCCACCATGCTGCCGTCAACCGTGGTGATCGCCGCGCCGACCTGACGAGGCAGGGCAGCAGAGCGCAGCGCCGCCGCGTGGGCCAGGAACATGCCGAGTTCATCGGGCGTCGGCGTGTGGTACGGGTGACCAAACACCAGTTCGACGAACCGTGTGACCGACGTCTTGAGCTGCTGGTCGTTGTCGGCGCGGACGAACGCATCGACCTTCGCGAAGGCATCGCCGAGGCGCTGTCCGTGCACGCGCTGCGGATCCTGCTGGTCGCGTACGACGAGCTGCTCGGCCTGCTCCCTGAAGCCGTCGGCGTGGAAGTGCTGTCGCGAACGCGCAATCTTCTCGGCGAGGCGCCTCACTCGGCTCTCGCGCGGCTCGTAGGCGCCAATCGCGAGGAAGTTTGGCCCGTAGATGCGCCGGAGAGTATCTATCTCTTCGGGGCGCTTGAGTCCGCGCAGGATGTAGGCGGTGCGTCGCCGCGGCGTCTCGGCGTTGCCCGTGACCTCGTGGCGTCCTTCGGCCAGTCTCGCGGCGGCGAGCAACGCCAGCGCATCGTTTCGCTCGACGGCTGCACGAAACCTGTCGCCGGCGTCCATGGCTTTGGTGAGGCGATCGTCCTCGGGCGTATCAGGGAAGTCGAACCCGGGAATCACGCGGAGCAGATCGATCACGCGCAGCAAGACCGTCGCGTAGCCGACCCGGTCGAACGCATCCGCGAGCGTGCGCTCGACCTTGCCCATGTCGGTGCCCGTCGCACCGACCAGGCCGACGAACAGCTCAGGCCCTTCACCAGCCGCCGGATGGTCTGTCATCGTGTCACTCCGCCAAGCGGCCTCGTCGATCCCGAGCGAGTTCGTGTTGTGTGCATGGCATCGATGGCGACTGCGGCCGTCATGCTCGCGTCGCTCGCGGGCACACCCACTGCACCCGAGTCGAAGGGTAGCATCGTCACTGTGAATTCGTGTCAATGACTCAACGCCTGATCGAAACGTGGTTGCCGATCGCCGAACTCGGCATCGAGGGCTTGCGCGAGCGCACGCCGATGACGCCGTTCCCCGCGCCCAACCGCCTGCACGTGTGGTGGGCGCGACGGCCACTGGTGGCAGCCCGTGCCGCCGTTCTCGCGTCGCTCCTGCCCGCCGACGCCGACCGCGAACGGTTCATGCACGTCCTCGGGATTCACGGCGATCCGGTGGCGGCGAAGAAACGTATCGCCGAGGCCGACAAGAGAGGCGAGCGCCTCGGCGCAGACGCGTACGGCTACTCACGTGCGTTCTCCTACACACCGTCCGACAGCGACCTGCAATGGCTGCGAGCGCAGTTCCGGTCGCCGAGTGAATCGATGCCCGTCGTCCTCGACCCGACTGCCGGCGGAGGTTCAATCCCCTTCGAGTCGACCCGTCTCGGTTTCGCTACCGTCGCCAACGATCTGAATCCCGTCGCGGCCCTGATTCTCAAGGCCACAGCCGAATGGCCCGCGAGCATGGGCTACGAGCTTCTCGACGAATTCCGACGGCTGGGCGAGTTGTTCACCGAGCAGGTGCGCGAGCGACTGGTTGGCGTGTTTCCCGAGGAGCCGGACCCGAACACGCGGCCTGACGGCTACCTCTGGGCCCGCACTGTCACCTGCCCCTACTGTGACGGGCTGATCCCGCTGTCGCCGAACTGGCGCCTTGCGCCGGATGGCACCGGCGTTCGCCTCCATCCCGATTCGACGACGAAGCGTTGCGCGTTCGAGATCGTCACGCGGACCAGTGATCAGAGTGAAGGCACGGTCAGCGGCGGCGATGCCAGGTGCCCCTACCCCGGCTGCGAGCGCATCGTCGACGGCGACGAGGTGAAGCGCCAGGCGCAGGCCGGCGGCATGGGCGAGCAACTCTACACCGTCGTCTTCAAGCGCAAGGTCGTTACGAAGACGAAGACCGGCAAGGACAGGATCAAGTGGGAACGCGGCTATCGCGCGCCGAGGCCGGAGGACGACAACAGCGAGGCCATCAGGGCGCGACTGGCCGACAAGCTGCCGGAGTGGGAGGCGAACGGCATCGTGCCGACGGAGGCGATTGCCGATCCGACGAACTACGAGCGTGGGCATCGGATGTACGGGATGACGCACTGGCGAGACATGTATTCGCCGCGCCAATTGCTCGGCCATGGAACGTTCGCGGAACTCCTCGTCGGTATGGCTGTCGACGCACAGACCGAACAGCAGAAGTCGGCGCTGGCGTATCTGAGTATCAGTGCCGACAAGATGTTGAACTACAACTCGCGGATGTCGGTTTGGATGTCGATCCGCGAAGTAGTGGCGAATACGTTCAACAAACACGGTTTCGGGATGTGTTGGTCCTACGCCGAGATGGCCCCTCTGATTGAGGGCCTCGGCTACGACTGGGCGATTGAGCAGACCGCGAAGTGCATCGAGGAGCTGATCGAACTCACGCGACCCGACCTGGTGGCGCAGCGCGAGTCGGGCGCCAACCGTTCGCTGTTCGACTCGGCCTCTGGCCATGCGTCCGTCACGAACCGCGCGCCGTCGATCACCGTCACCTGCCAGTCGGCCGACAGCCTCACGCATCTCGACGATGACAGCGTCGATTGCGTGGTGATGGATCCGCCGTACTACGACAACGTGATGTACGCGGAGCTGTCCGACTTCTTCTACGTGTGGCTCAAGCGCACCGCCGGTCGCGTGTTCCCGGAGCTGTTCCGTCGGCAGCTCACCGACAAGGAGAACGAGGCCGTCGCGAACCCGGCGAAGTTCGACGGGCAGAAAGGGGCGAGGGCCCTTGCCGCGCGCGACTACCAGCAGCGCATGGCGGGGATCTTCGCCGAGTGCCGTCGCGTGCTGAAGCGCGACGGCATCATGACGCTGATGTTCACGCACAAGGCGACCGGCGCGTGGGACGCCCTCGCGTCGGGCCTGATGGAAGCCGGCTTCACCATCACGGCGTCGTGGCCCATCAACACCGAGGCCGAGGGCAGCCTCCACATCAAGGACAAGTCGGCTGCCAACAGCACGATCTTCCTCGTGTGCCGGCCACGCGAGGAACGCCGCAGCGACGAAGGCGATGTCTACTGGGAAGACGTCGAGCCGCGCGTCGCCAGGGCCGTGCGCGAGCGCGTCGAGGCGCACCAGGCGGCTGGCATCGGTGGTGTCGACCTGTACCTGTCGTGCTTCGGCCCCGCGCTCGAGGAGTTCGCGAAGCACTGGCCGCTCAAGCGCGGCACGCCGCGGGTCATCCCGTCGCGCAAGCGCAAGGCGCAGGAGTCGCTGTTCGGCGAGGCCATCGATCCGTACGCGGTCACGCCCGAGGATGCCCTCGACGCGGCGCGCCGCGAGGTGAAGCAGTGGCGCCTCCAGCGCCTGCTCCACGCGAAGCGGCAGGACGACCTCGACCCGCTCACCGAGTGGTTCGTGCTCGCCTGGGACGCGTTCAAGGCGCCGGAGTTCCCCTACGACGAAGGCCTGCGCCTCGCCCGCGTCGTCGGTCTCGACCTCGACGCCGAGGTGGTCGGGCGTGTGGCCGAGAAGAAGGGATCAGACCTGGTGCTGTGGGACAGCGCGAAGCGTGCGGCGAAGGGGGCGCTTGGCTCGGCCGACGGCAGCCGCTCGCAGATGGACGCGATTCACCACGTGGCGTGGCGCATCCGCCAGCAGAACCTCGAGGCGGGCCGCGACATGGTCGAACACGGCCGCCTCGACGCGTCGCCGGGGTTCGTGACTGCGCTGACGGCCATGCTCGAGGTCCTGCCGGTGTCGAGCACCTTCACGCGCGTGAAGGGCGAGTCGGGCGCCGTGGCCGAAGCGGCGAACGACTTCGATGCGCTCGAGCACCTGCGGCGCCTGGTGTTCAGCGACCGCGTGCCCGAGCCGGAACAGCTTCGGATGTGGGCCGAGTGACGACATGAGCCTGTTGCCCGACTTCGCGTGGCACCAGAAGTACGACGCCGACGGACGGTCGCTCGTCGAGACGTTCTTCATCCCGGCACTCGCGAGCGCGACCCGCTACGACCGTACCACCGGGTACTTCTCTGCAGGCGTGCTCATGCTGGCCTCGCGCGGCATCGAGGGCCTCGTGCGCGCCAACGGGCGCATGCGCCTGGTCGTCGGCTGCACGCTCGGCCCAGACGAAGTGGCGGCCATCGAGCGCGGCCAGCAGCTCCGATCGCTCGTGAGCGCACGTCTCGGCGCGGCCCCGCTCCAGCCGTCGGACGACGAGGAGCGCCAGTCGCTGGAGCTACTGAGCTGGATGGTCGCGCGCGGTCACCTCGAGATGAAGGTCGCCATCCCGTGCGACGCGCACCGCCGGCCAGTCGCCTCGACGGTTCTCTTCCACGAGAAGGCCGGCATCGTCGAAGACAAGGCCGGCCACCGGCTCGCCTTCAACGGCAGCGTCAACGAGACGGCACAGGGCTGGAGCGCCAACTGGGAGAGCTTCCACGTCTTCACCGACTGGAACGCGCCGGGCGATCGGCTGCGTGTCGATCTCGAGGAGCAGTCGTTCCAGCGCCTCTGGGACGATGAGGCCAAACGCTGCCTCGTGGTCGACGTGCCCGAGGCGGCGCGCGACGGCCTGCTGCAGTTCCTCCCGGCCGACGGTCAGCTACCCACGCGCCTGATGGTCGAACCGCCCCTCGCGCCGCCGATCGACGAGGCCGGCGACCCACCGCAGGACGGCGAAGGCGCGGTGCGGCCGCCCCGGCGACAGCGTGAGGCCATCGATCTGCGTCCGCTCGTGTGGAGCACCATCGCGCAGGCGCCGGCCTGGCCACATGGCGGCGAACGCGTGGGTGAGGCGACGGCGAACGTCACCCCGTGGCCGCACCAGATCAGGGCGTTCCAGCGCTTGTACGAGTCGTGGCCGCCGAAGTTGCTCATCGCAGACGAAGTGGGCCTCGGGAAGACGATCGAGGCGGGGCTGCTGCTGCGGCAGGCGTGGCTGGCGGGCAAGGCGCGGCGGATTCTCATCCTCGCGCCCAAGGCGGTGTTGACGCAGTGGCAGATCGAACTGCGCGAGAAGTTCAACCTCAACTGGCCCATCTACGACGGCGCGTCGCTCCGATGGCATCCGTGCCGCGCGCTCGGTGACGGCGTCGAGCGCAAGGTCGATCGCGCCGAGTGGCACCGCGAACCATGCGTGATCGCGTCGAGCCAGTTGATGCGGCGCACCGATCGGCTGCCTGAACTGCTCGCGGCCGCAGAGCCGTGGGATCTCGTTGTCCTCGACGAAGCGCATCACGCCAGGCGGAAGGGTGCCGGCCTGACGAAAGACAGGAAGCCGAACCAGTTGCTGCACCTGATGCAGCAGGTCAAGGCGCGGACGCAGGGGCTCATCCTGCTGACCGCGACGCCGATGCAGGTCACGCCCGTCGAGGTCTGGGACCTGCTCGATCTGCTCGGGCTTCCACCGGGATGGGACGAGCGATCGTTCCTCGAGTTCTTCGACAAGGCGTCGCACGACAATCCCTCGCAGGCCGACTTCGAGTTCCTCGCCGCGAAGTTCAGGGAGGCCGAGGCGTTCTTCGGCCACACACGCGTCGAAGACGTGGCCAGGCACCTTCCCGGGGGCGGCACGCTGGCCACGAAGCGCACGCTTGCCGCGTTGCGCGACGTTCCGCAGACCGCGCGCAAGCGGCTCGAAACCGACCGGCGCCGGGCCGCGATCCGCATCATGCAATCGGTCACCCCGGTGGCGAAGCTCATCTCGCGACACACCCGTGAACTCCTTCGGCGTTACTACAAGGCCGGAAAGCTCTCGACGCCGATTGCCGATCGCCGCGTGGACGATGTGCTGGTGCCGATGTCGCCCGACGAGCGTGCGGTGTACGAAGCCGTCGAAGATTACATCTCGCACACGTACCAATCAGCGACGACCGAGCGCCGCAATGCCGTCGGCTTCGTGATGACCGTCTATCGCAAGCGCGTGGCGAGCAGCTTCGCCGCGCTGCGCGAAACGTTGAAGTCGAGGCTCGAGGAACTCACCTATCCGGGACGTGCAACGGCCGCGGACGATGACCTGTCGGATGACGAAGAGCGCGACGAGTCGATGGATGCCGACGAGGCCGCGTCGTTGACCCAGGCGGCGGCCGAGGTCGAGCGGCGCGCGGGCATCGACGACATCCTGCGCCTCGTCAGGCGGCTGCCGGCCGATACCAAGGCCGGGCACCTGCTGACCGTCCTCGAGCAACTGCGGCTCAGGGGCTACCAGCAGGCGATGGTGTTCACGCAGTTCACCGACACGCTCGACTTCCTGCGCGAGCACGTGACGGCCGGTGGACGGTCGGTGATGTGTTTCTCTGGCCGTGGCGGCGAAGTGCGCGACAAGTCGGGCGCGTGGCGCACGGTGCCACGTGACGAGGTGAAGCGGATCTTCCGCGTGGGCGGCGCCGACGTGCTGCTGTGCACGGATGCGGCGGCCGAGGGCCTCAACTTCCAGTTCTGCGGCGCGCTCGTCAACTACGACATGCCGTGGAATCCCATGCGCGTCGAGCAGCGGATCGGCCGGATCGATCGACTCGGGCAGCGATTCCCCGAAATCCGGATCGTCAACCTGCACTACGACGACACCGTCGAGACCGACGTCTATCAGGCCCTGCGTGCGCGCATCGGCCTGTTCTCGCAGTTCGTCGGGAAGCTGCAGCCCATCCTCGCGACGCTGCCGCGGCAACTGGCCGAGATCAGCCTGCTGTCGCCGCGCGATCGCCGCGACCGTCAGCGCCACGAACTCGTCGGGCGCCTGGACGGGGACGTGAAGGCCGTCGAGCAGCAGGCGTTCGATCTCGATGCGGTCGTCGATGCCGACCTGGTCGAACCTCCGCGTCCCGATGCGTACTACGATCACGCTGCGCTCGACGACGTGATTCGGAGGCCGGACTTGCTGCCGCCGGGCGTCTCGGCGACAGCGCTTGCCGTGCGTGAGTACTCGTACACCTCGCCCGGCATGCGGGAGCCGTTGCGGGTGACGACCGATCCCGACTACTTCGAGCAGCATGCGAGCTCGGTGGAGTTGTGGTCGCCGGGAAGTCCGCTGTTTCCGTCGGGCGCGGACCTGCCGTCGGTACCCGATCTCGCGGCGCGTCACTTGAGCGCGATACTCGCGGAGTGAGGGCCGACGGGCGGCCCGCGGCCCACGCTCGGAGCCCCTCGCCTCAGGCGTCCGCTCCGGGGCAGGTGGGGGCGCGGCCGTTACCGTCCGATGCGCGCCGTGAACTCGGTGAAGGGCAGCATCACCCAGTGCGGAGCGGCCGAGTCGCCCGGCTCGATCACGTCGGTGGCCGACTCGATGAGGATCGTGGCCGACTCACGCGTGGCGTACTTCACCACGGCCGTGCCGATGGTGATGAGCGTGCGGCCCTTGCGCCCCTGGCGGAACAGCGTCATGCGCTGCCCGGGCAGGACGCCGTGGTCGCGGCCGCGCTCGACTACCATCAGCCGACGCGGCGTGCCCACCATCTGGCCTTCGTCGGCAAACAGGATGCGGGCCGCGCGCGCGTAGTCGGGCGTGCCCGAGGGTTCGACCGGGCGCACCGACTCGGGTTCGAAGATGTCGAGGTAGTCGCCCCTGCGCAATTCCTCGCACGCGTAGACGACCACGGCGACGGGCGTGCCCTGCTGCACATCGACGACCTGGATGAGCCCGGCCGAGTGCACGGCCTCGGTGAGACGGACGCCGGCCGACGTCTGGGCCGAGACGGCAAAGCGGCGGCGCACGACGAGGTTCGTCCCCACCGGCATCGCCGATCCGCTCCAGCCCTCGAGCAGCAGCTCGTCGCCCTTCGCGTAGAGTTCGCGCTCCTCGTCGAAGCGGTGACCGGCGATCTGGCCGACCGAGTCGTGCGCCGGGTCACGGGTGGTCGGGCCGCAGACGGCCGCCGCCTCATGCTCGGGCACGTCAGAGGCGGGCGGTGGCGGCACCCTGACCGGTGGCGGCGGGGGCTCCGGGGGTGCCGTGCCGACCACGCGGACGGACTCTTCGACGCCCGGCAGCGGCATGGCCCTGCCGACGACGACCGAGCCGCCCGGGCGCAGGGCGACCTCGTCGGTGACGGTCGCGAAACCGCTGAGTTCGTAGGTGAGCGACGCGCGGGGGCCGGGGACTTCGGCAAACGCGAAGCGTCCCACGCGATTCGTGAACGCGGTCACCGTTGCGCCATCCGCCATCGTCAGCGTGACGGCGACGCCGGGCAGCGCTCCGCCCGACGTATCGGTGACCGAGCCCTCGATGCGCGAGAGTGCCGGCTGCGCGGTCGCGATGGCCGCGGCGAGGCACACGCCGCCAATGGTGGCGAGCAGGGCGCGAAACGTGGAGACGGTCGTGTGAGCCAGCATGCGCGTGGGGTCCGAACAGGCGAGTGCCGTGTGGGGAGGTGCCCACAGGAGATATCGGCGTGCGGGGGCGATCGCTGCAGCGATCAGATCCGTCGCCGCGATTGCGAATCTGGCGCCCCAGGGGTCACATCTTTCTTCATCACATTTCGCACGGTCTGCCCCCCACCCCCTGCCCTCCCACCGACCTCACGACGTGCTGGCCAGCCCTCGGGCCGGCGCCGCGGCGCGCAGGACTGGGCACTGGCGACGTGATGGCGTATCGTTCGCTCGCACCGTGCGACTCATCCCCAGAAGGAGCTGACTCGATGTTCCGACGTGTCCTGCCGTTCGTGCTCGTGGTTGTCGGGTTCGTCGCGACCGCGACGCCCATCGCCCAGTCGAAGCGCGCTGCCGCGGCGCCCGCCGCGCCCGCCGGCGTATCTGTCGAACGGCTCGGCCGTATCGATACGCTCGTCCAGAAGTACGTCGATCAGCAGCGCATCGCCGGGGCCGTGACCCTCGTGATGAAGAAGGGCACGCCCGTGCACTTCAAGGCCTACGGCATGGCCGACCGCGAGCAGCAGGTGCCGATGAAGACCGACACGATCTTCCGCATCGCCTCGATGTCGAAGGCCGTGACGTCGGTCGCCATCATGATGCTCGTCGACAACGGCGACATCCTGCTCAGTGATCCCGTGTCGAAGTTCATTCCCGCGTTTGCGAAGACGACCGTCGCGGTCGTGCCCGATCCGTCAGTGTCGGCAGGCGGGCGCGTGGGGGCCGTTGCGGCCAAACGTGCGATCACCATCCGCGATCTGCTCACCCACACCGCCGGCATCTCGTATGGCGGCGGCGCGCTCGAGGCCGAGTACAAGGCCGCCGGGTTCGACTCGTGGTACTTCGCGAGCATGAAGGAACCGCTGGCCACGGTGATCAACCGTCTCGCGACGCTGCCGTTCGACGCGCAGCCGGGCGAGCGGTACGTCTACGGCTACAACACCGACATCCTCGGGCGCGTCGTCGAGGTGGTGTCGGGGCTGAGTCTCGACGAGTTCTTCAGGCGCCGCATCTTCGAGCCGCTCAAGATGGCCGACTCGCACTTCTTCCTGCCGCGCGAGAAGGCGGCGCGCCTCGCAACGGTGTACGGCGTGAAGGGCGACGGCACGGTCGAGCGCATGCCCGATCGCCTGCGCGTCGGGCAGGGCGAATACGTCGACGGCCCGCGCATGTGCTTTTCTGGCGGCGCGGGGCTGCTGTCGACGGCCAGCGACTACGGCCGCCTGCTGCAGATGCTCCTGAATGGCGGCCAGCTCGACGGTGCCCGGATCCTGAGCCCGGCCGCGGTGGCGGCCATGACATCGAACCAGGTCGGGTCGCTCTACCTCAACGGGCAGGTCGGGTTCGGCCTCGGGTTCGAGATCGTCGAGCACGTCGGCCGCGCCGGACGTCTCACGGCCGTCGGCGCGTACGGGTGGGGCAGCGCCTACTACTCGACGTACGTCGTGTCGCCAGGCGACGACATGATCGCGGTGTTCTTCTCGCAGACGATCCCGGCGATGGGCCTCGACGTGCAGGACAAGTTCAAGAGCCTGGCGTTCCAGGCGCTCGAGGAACCGGCGCGCCGCTGAGCGGATCGGCCTCAGCGCCGTTCTGGCGCGCGGATGGGTGCGGGCGCCCGGGGCGACGGTACGGGCGTGCGCGCCGGCCGGCGTCGGCCGAACATCTCGCGTTCGACGACGGCTTCAACGCTGTCGGCGCGGTCGGTTTCGTAGACGCCCGGCTCGATCTCGTGGGCTTCGCGCCGTTCACGGGCGAGGCCGGGGACGTCGATCCGATCGATCTGTTCGATGACGTGTTCGAACTCGTGGGCGAGGATGGGCGCGTAGTTGGTGCTGAGGTAGAGGTCGATGCGCGCGAGCAGTTCGCCGGTCTCGGTGTAGGTGAACTCGGCGCGTGCCGCGCTGGTGCGATGCGGTGAGCGCATGTCGAGCCGGAGGATGATCCGCACGTGGCCGGCCTCGGCCACGCGCCGGCACTGGGCGCGGAAGGTCGGCGAAAGCGCGAGCATGTCGCGCACGAGTCCCGGGAAGGGCTCGGGTACGACGACGTTGGTCGGCATGATGCCATCGACCTGGGCGCAGACCCTGGGATCGGCGACACCGCCGGGCAGGTCAGCCGAGGCGACCGGCGCGGTGCCGATGAGGACGAGGAGTGCGAGGCCGGCCAGGCGGCGGCGAGGCTGCGCGCGAACGATGGGGGAGACGACAGACGCGACACACGGCATTGCCCGGCACCTTCCTTGCCGGGGGCCGTGTCTGCAAGACATGGGCCGCGCCGGCCCAGCAAGCATACGTCCCGGCAAGGCCCACGTTCGCAGCGGGTTTGCCCTGCGCCCGTGCCGGCGCCGCCTGTGGCGGATTGGCGCGAGCGACACTCCGGCCACGTGAGCGTCGAGATTCCGTGAGCCGAATGCTCGTTAGCGCACGGCGTCGAGCAATCGCTGGACCTCGGCTCGCTGGGGGGCGTCGCGCGGAAGCCGCCTGAGCAGTTCCGTCGCTTCGCGCGCCGCGTCGGCACGGTGTCCGAGCCGGCCGTGCGCGCGTGCCAGCGTGAATCGCGCGACGTGCAGGTCGGGCGCGATCGCGAGCGCCGCGTCGAGCCGCGTGATGGCGCGCGCGGGTTCGTTGCGCGCCAGTTCCAGGATGCCGGCATTGGCCAGCACCACTGGGTTCCCCGGCTCGACCGTCATCGCCCGGCCCAGCGTGGCCAGCGCCGCCGCGGCGCGCCCTGCGGCGCCTTCGCATTCGGCCAGGCCGAGGTACGGATCCGCAGAGGGCAACTGCGCGTCGATGGCCGCGCGGAAGTGCGGCATGGCGGCCGGGCAGTCACCAGCCTCGAGCCACGCGAACCCCAGGCGCATCTGCATCTGCGCATTCCGCGGATCCTCGTGCACGATCCGCGTCAGCGCGTCGCGCAGCGCGACCCCGGTGAGTTCGCCCGACGTGACTGCCGCGATGCGCGCGGCGAGGTCGCGCCGGTCCTTCGGATCCGGCCGCGTGCCCTGCGCTGGTGCGGGGGCGGTCGCGACATAGCCGAGGGCCTGCAGCCGCGCGCGCGCTTCGGCATCCTGCGCCACGGGAGCGTTGCGAGGCAGTTCCGCGGGCGACAGGCGTTCGATCCGCTGGACGAGTGCCTGCAGGCGTGCGGCGTTCGTGGCGGCGATGTTGGTCGATTCGCCGGGATCCGCGGCGAGGTCGAACAATTCTGGCGTGGGTGCGGCGATGGCCTTCTGCCCATCGACCCGCAGCGAACGCAGCGCGCTCCAGCCGAAATCGATCAGCGGCGCGAACGACTCGGCGTAGAGCGCCCGCGCAGGGGCGCGCGCGGGATCCGCCATGACCGCGACGAGGCTCGTGCCGTCGGCATCAGGAGGCGGTAGCGCCAGGAGTTCGTGGATGGTCGGCACGACATCGACGAGCGACACGGGCGCCTGCACGATGCGCCCGCCCGCGCCGCCGCTCGCGCGGCCAACGGCCGCCACGATCAACGGCACGCGCAGCGTCGTGTCGTAGACGAACAGGCTGTGCCCGATCTCGCCGTGTTCGCCGAACGACTCGCCGTGATCGGCCGTGGCAACGACGAGCGTCGTGTCGTTCCTGGCCTGCAGCGCGTCGATGAGCCGTTGCACCTCGCGATCGGCCCGCGCCACCTCGTCGTCGTAGCGATCCGAGGCCGACCTCGCGCCCGCGCCCACGCCGCCCGGCGACGAGTCACCCTCATACGGCGCGTGCGGCTCAAACAGGTGGATCCACGCAAAGAACGGGCGCGTGCCGCGTGCGGCCAGCCAGGCCAGCGCCTCGTCCATGACGACGCGGCCCGGCCGCTCGTTGCGCGCGCGGCCGCGATCGTCGCGCGGCATCGTGTCGCTGTAGCCGTCGGCAAACCCGCCTGCGAGGCCGAAGCGGCGATCGAGCGGAAAGGCCCCGATGAATGCGCCCGTGGCCATGCCGCGGGCGGCGAGGATGTGCGCAAGGGTTCTGACCTCGCCGCTCACGCGCATGCCGTTGTGCCGTGCGCCGTGGCCGGGCGGATAGCGACCCGTGAGCAGGCTTGCGTGCGAGGTCAGGGTGATCGGTGCCGTGGCGTAGGCTCGCTCGAATCGCGTGCCAGCCCGCGCGAGCGCGTCGAGCGCAGGCGTGCGGGCACGCGTCCACCCATAGGCGCCGACGCGGTCGGCGCGCAGGGTGTCGATGCTGATGATGACGACGTTGTCGGGCACGCGCGGCGTGATCGGCGGGCCTGGCGCCTCGGCGTGCCCTGGTACCGTTGCGGGTGCCGGTGTGGTGTCGCGGCAGGCCGGAACGCAGGCCACGCCGAGGACGACGATCGCTGCGAGCATGTGACCGCGGCACGCGGGACGCAGACGCTTGCGCACGGGATCAGCGCCCGTGGCGCGCGAGGCGTGCGAGCAGGGTCCCGGCGATCTCGCGCCACTCCTCATCGAGCGGCCCACGCGCAGGCGCGCGGTCGGCGCGCCGATACCAGTACGCCGCGTTCCCGGCATCTCCCTCGCGCCGGTGCAGGTAGGCGTGGACCCAGGCCCCGTCGCCGTCCTCCACGTCCTGTGCGATCCGGTGTGCGAGGTCCCAGTCGCCGCGGCGTTCGTGCCACAACGCCTCGAGCAGCGGCGTCAGGCGCTCCGGGCACACGCGGGCATCGACCGATGCCTGGAATTCGTCGAAGGTGAGGCGGTCGTGTTCCATCGCTGGTTCGAGATGATCGCACATCGCGGTGCGCCACGGCCGCAGCGGCGCAGCGCCGGCGGTGCGGCGACGGCGGTACAGAAGTGCGGCCCGGGAACACGCGTTCCCGGGCCGTCGCGGTCGTTCCGTCGTGCACGCGGCACGGGTAGATGCCCGTGCCGCGAAACGGTCGTGGCGCCCCCCGGGGGGGGGGGTGCCGGCCGCCGGGCGGCCCATCGCTAGAACGAGAAGCGGACGCCGACCTGGCCGAGGCGCTGCTCGCCCTGCTGGAAGTCGCCGGCATAGGCCGTCGGCTGCAGGAAGAGCGGGTTCGCCGCGCCGCCGACGAGCCGTTGCGTGCGGAAGCCCGACGGGTTCTTGGCGTCGAAGAGGTTGAACACCTCGCCGATCGCCTCGATCCGCGTGCGGCCGAACAGCCGGAACGTCTTGCTCGCGCGCAGGTTGAATTGCGTGCGCTTCGCGCCCCGACCGCAGTTGTAGGTCTCGCAGTCGCCCGTCTCCTTCGGCGTCTCGCCAACCCCCGCGAAGGCATACGCCTTTGCCGGGATGTCGTTGAGTTCGCCGTTGCCGTTGAGATCGATGTTCTCGATGATCGACACCGGCAGCGCCGAGCGGAAGATGAAGAAGGGCGAGACCGTGATGCCCCACGGGGCCTGGATCACCGCCGCGATCGTGCCCGCGTGGCGCGAGTCGGTGCGGCTCGTCGGACCGAACACGCGCGGATCGTCGTAGAGCTGCTCGGCGTCCTGCAGGTTGTTGGCGTTGAGTTCGTCGCCCGCCGTGCCGATCGTGCTCTTCGCGTCAGCCAGCGTGTAGGTGGCGGTGAAGTCGACGCCCTTGTACATCCGGCGCTTGAAGCCGAGGATCAGCGCCTTGTACTCGCTGCGGCCCGCGCTGATGCCGGGGCGCGTCCCGATCGCGTTGGGGTTGATGCCCGTGAACGCGAGCCTGCGCGGACCGGTCGGCTGCCCGAGCGGCCGCGTGTTGATGCGCGGACGCACGTTCAGGTTCTCGCCCTTGTTGTAGACCATGTCGACCGTGATGACCGAGCTGGCCATCAGCTCGTGCGACCAGCCAAGCGCAAACTGCGAGGTGTACGGCATCTCGAGTCGTGGATCGAGCCACTGTCCGAAGAGCGGGAGCGAGCCCGTGGCCGAGTTCTGGCTGGCGATCGTCGAGATGGGATCGGTGACCCTGAACGGCGTGCCGTCGGCCTTGAGGATGCCCGCCGGCACGTCGACGTTGAAGATCGAGCCCGAGCCGATGCCCGTCGCGTCGATGGCGGCGAACAGGAGGTTCGAGTTCGTGTACCCCATGTCGGTGTAGATGCCCCAGCCGCCGCGCACGACGTCCTTGCCGTCGCCGCGGACGTCAAACGCGAACCCGATGCGCGGCTGGAAGTTGTTGCGGTCGTCCTTGGGCGACTGGCCCGCGTTCTCGAGGCCCTTGATGCCCTTCAGCAGCCCCGCGGCGCCCGCGGCCTGGATCTTGACGAAGTTGGGGTTCTTCGACTGGTCGATCTGGTAGCCACTGATGTAGTCGTACCGCAGCCCGAGGTTGACGGTGAACCGATCCGTGACCTTCCAGTCGTCCTGGATGTACCCGGCGTACTGGTCGAGCGGGATGTTGGCCTCGGCCGCGCCGCCGTTCCGCGTCACGAGGCGAATCGGGCCGTTGAGGTCGTTGGTCAGGTGCGTGAACGTGTAGCCGGTCGTGCCGGTGTTGAAGGTGATGAACAACGTCGGCTCGTGAATCCAGTTCACGCCCAGCTTGATGCTGTGACCGATGCCGCCCTTGCCAGAGACGTAGAACGAGAAGTCGTCGCGGAACTGCCACTTCTTCTGCTGGGTCTGCTGCGGCGTGTTGCCGTTGGCGCCGATGCTGACGTTGTTGGGGAAGATCTCGGTCGGGTCGGAGCTGTTGGCCGTGATCGCGTTGGCGAAGTCGGCGTACTGGAAGATGAACTCGTTCAGGCCGGTCGTCCCGATCACGAGGTTGTGGTTCAGGTTGATCGAGTTGAACTTGTTCTTGCTGTTGCCCCAGTTGCTCGGCACCGCCTGCGCATTCGCGCCGTACGGCTGCGAGTTGTCGTTGCGGCCGTACCGCACCGACAGGTAGTTGGCGGCGTTGAGCGATGCGGTCGCCTTCACGGTGAGCAGCGTCTCGCGATAGGGCGTCGCATAGGTCCCGTCCTCTGACGGGAACAGGCCCAGGGTGTTGACGACCTGGAACTGGTCCTGCTGCGTCCGCTCGAAGGCGCCGAAGTAGAACAGCTTGTTCTTCAGCACCGGACCGCCGAACGACCCGCCGTACTGCCAGCGGCGGTAGTCGGGCTTCTCGGCCTTGGCGAGGCGCTGCGTCTCGGTCAACGCGTTCATCGACTCGTCACGGAACAGCGTGAACCACGATCCGTGCAGGTCGTTGGTGCCGCTCTTGGTGACGATGTTCATCACGCCGCCGTTGGAGCGGCCGTACTCGGCCTTGTAGCGCGACGTGATGACGTTGAACTCCTGGATGGCCTCGAGCGGGAAGAGCTGCAACAGGCCGCCGACCGTGTCGTCGTTGTTGTCGCCACCGTCGATCTGGTAGTTGAGGTTGCGGCCGTTGCCGCCGCCAATCTGCGGCGCGTACTGCGTGCTCTTGGTCGGGTCGGAGTGGAAACCCAGCCCGACGCCGGGAATCGTGGCCGCGAGGTTCGCGAACTGGCGGCCGTTGAGCGGCAGCGTCTCGATGCGCCCGGTCTCGACGACGCCGCCGACCGACGAACTCGTCGTCTGGATCAGCGGGGTTTCGCCGGTGACCTGCACGGTTTCTGCCACCGAGGCGACCGACAGGTTGAAGTTGAGGCCCGTCTCCTGCGAAACGTTCACGACGACCCCTTCGCGCGAGATCGTCTTGAACCCCGCGAGTTCGATCGTCAGCGTGTAGGTGCCCACCGGCAACGCGGCGAGCCGGTAGGTGCCTTCGGCGTCGCTGGTGGCCGCCCGGACGAAGCCGGTGGCGGCGTTGGTGGCGGTGACCGACGCGCCGGGAATCGCGGCCTGCTGGTCGTCGACCACGCGGCCGGCGATGCTGCCGGTCGTGCCCTGGGCGAATACGGTGGCTGCGGTCAGCACGGCGACGATCGTCGCCGCAAGCCGCTGCGTCATGCGCGTCATGCAGTGTCCTCCTGTGGCCGGGCCCCGGTTGGGGACCAGCGCTGGTGGTGCAACGTCTTCTCAGAGTGCGCAGGACGATGTAGCACGGCGCGTGCCGCCTGGGACGAGCGTGACAAATCGTCCCAGATGCGAATTCCTGCCGGGAATCGTTGAATGTGTCGTGACACGTGATCAGGCGCGCATCCGGAAATGTGGATCGGATGGGCGACGACATCCAAGAGAACGGGCCTGCGCCTTGCGCCAGGCGGCATCGTCACCGCGCAGGGCGCGTCCGCCATCCACCCCATCCCACGGCGTGATCGAGACACCTGCCCGCTCCCGATGGCCAACGGCCTGCTACCATGCGGTGCCGTGATGCGTTGGCGTTGGGCATGCGTGAGTGGTGTGATCCTGGCCACGGCCGTGGTGGCGTCGTGCCGCCAGGCGCCACGGCCCGGCGCGGCCGTGCGGCCAGACGTCATCCTGATCACCATCGACACCTGGCGCGCCGACCGGCTGCGCGCCGACATCGCACCCACCCTGCACGGCCTCGCCGACAGCGGACGCTGGTTCACGAACGCGCGCACCGTGACACCGCTGACGCTCCCGGCCCACAGCAGCGTCATGACGGGGATGACCCCGCCGGCGCACGGCGTGCGGGTCAACGGCCACCATCGCTTCGACGGGCGTGTTCCCACGCTCGCCGCGACCCTCCGGGCCGCTGGATACCGCACCGGCGCGTTCGTCGGCGCCTACGTGCTCGATCGCCGGTTCGGGCTCGCGCGCGGCTTCGACGAGTACGACGATCGGATTCGGCGACAGCCTGGGGCGTCTGAACGGCTCGAGGCCGAGCGTCCGGCCGGCGAGGTGATCGACCGCGCCGTCGCGTGGTGGCGCGGCGTCGCACGGCCACCGACGGCACCGGTCTTCCTCTGGGTGCACCTCTACGATCCGCACGTGCCGTATGCACCACCGGCTGAGCATCTCGCCCGCGCGCGCGGCGTGGCCTACGATGGAGAAGTCGCCTACGTCGATGCCGAGGTGGCCCGCTTGCTCGCCGCGGTCAGCGACCCGCGTCGCCCGCAGATCGTGGTTGTCACGGGCGACCACGGAGAGAGCCTCGGCGAGCACGGCGAGGCCACGCACGGCATGCTGCTCTACGACGGTGCGCTGCGCGTGCCGCTCGTCGTTGCCGGTCACGGGGTCGTCGCGGGACGCGACGACCGCCCGGTGAGTCTCGTCGACGTGATGCCCACCGTCCTCGGCCTCGCCGGCGTCACGGTGCCCCAGGGTCTCGACGGCGTCCGGCTCGACGCACCAGTCGTCGTGCGCGACGTCTACGCCGAGACGCATTACCCACGGCTGTCGGGCTGGAGTCCGACCAGCGCGCTCGTCGACGAGCGCTGGAAGGTGATCGAGGCGCCGCGCACGGAGCTCTACGACCTGTCGCGCGACCGGGGCGAAGCGACGGACGTCGCCGGCGCGCACGTGGCGCGCGTGACCGCGATGCGCGCCCGGCTGGCGCAACTGGGCACGGCACGCGGTGCTGCCTCGGCCGCCCCTGCGGTGTCGGGCGAAGCGGCCGAGCGGCTCCGGTCGCTCGGGTACGCCAGCGGAGCGCCGCTGGCTCCCGCCACGACAACGGCCCCGAATCCGGTCGAGATGATGGCGTCGTGGCGGGCGTTCGAAGACGTGCTGTTGACGATGGGCCAGGGGCCGTCGGGGCCGGTGATCGCGCGGTTGCGGGCGCTGGCGCGGCAGCATCCGGAGTCACCGGTGATGCAGACGACGCTGGCGCGAGTGCTTGGCGATGCCGGGCGCCATGCCGAGGCGCTCGCGATCTATCGGCAGGCCGTGGCGCACTGGACCGACGATCCGCAGCTGTTCCACGACCTCGCGGTGGCGGCGCGTGCGGCGGGTGCCTCAGCCGAGGCCCTCCGCGCCGAGGACGCGGCGCTCGTGCTCGATCCCGAGCTTGCGCTGGCGCACAACGGGCGGGGGCTGTTGCTGATTGAAGCGGGGCGCATCGACGAGGCGCGTGCGGCGTTCGACCGCGCGGCCTCGATCGACACGACGAGTGCGCCGTACCGCGTGAACGCGGGCAACGCGGCGCGTGCCGCCGGCGACACCGCGGCCGCGGAGCGTGCGTACCGGGCGGCCCTGAGCCTGGACGAGGGAGCGATCGATGCCCTCAACGGCCTCGCGGTGCTGCTGGTGCAGCGCCAGCAGGCGCGCGACGCGGTGCCGCTGCTGCGGCGTGCGCTCGAGGTGGATGGGCGGTTCGTCGAGGCGCGCCTGAACCTCGGCATCGCGTGCCAGGAATCCGGGGATGCGGCCTGCGCGCGCGAGGCCTATCGCGCAGTGCTGCGCGATGCCGCGCCCGGGGCGCGCGAACGCCAGGCGGCCCAGGCGCTGCTGAGCGGCCTTCGGTAGGGCCCGGTCATCCCACCTGCCTGCGGCATCGATGTCCATGCGGCGTCGAACCGTGTGGCCACGTCGCACGCCGACGGCCCCAGGCCCTACGCCCCCTGGCTGAGGGCCTGGCGCACCAGGTCGCTGACGATCTTGCCGTCGATCGGGCGGCCGGCAAAGCGCGCCTGCACGGCCTTCATCACCTTGCCCATGTCCTTTGGCGTCTGGGCCCCGGTGTCGCGAATGGCCTCGGCAATCGCGGTGCGGATCTCGTCGTCGGGAACCGCCGCCGGCAGGTACGCCTCGAGGATGGCAATCTCGGCGCGTTCCTTGTCGGCAAGTTCATGGCGCCCCGCGGCGGTGAACTGTTCGACGGCGTCGCGGCGCTGCTTGACCTGCGCCTGCACCACCTGGATGTCTTCGGTGGCGTCGAGTGCGCGGTTCTTCTCGACTTCCTTGTTCATGACCGCCGTCTTGAGCATCCGCAACGCGCTGAGGCGCGCGGGGTCGTGGGCCTTCATGGCGACGGCGATGTCGGCAGTGACCTGCGTGAGCAATGACATGAATGCAGCGTAACACGCGCTGGGGGCTGCTCCGTGGCGCACACGTCTGCGCCATAATCGCCGCAGTACGCCTGGAGGAGCCTCATGTCTGCCACGTCCCCGCCCTCGTGCCCGCACTGCCGCACCACCATGGATCCCGGATTCGTCGTCGATCGAGGCCACGGCAACAGCATGTCCGAGCAGAAGTGGGTCGAGGGCGCCGTCGAGAAGAGCTTCTGGCTCGGCCTCAAGACCAAGGGGCGCGATGCGTTCGCCGTGACGACGTACCGATGCGACCGCTGCGGGTACCTCGAGTCGTACGCGCACACGCGTACCAAGTGACGCCGGCGGCTGTGCAGGCCGCCGGCACCTGACGATGCGGCGATGGCGCGCCGTGTAGTCGTGCCCGGGCCCCAAGGCGGCTAGCGCAGCACGGTGGCGAGCGCGTTCGAGCCCGCCGCCCAGTGGACGCCTCCTGCGTCGTTGTAGATCGCCTGCTCGACGATCAGCGGCGCGGGTGAGCCGCCAATCGTCTCGACCACCACCCCGAAACGCCGTCCGGCTGCCGCCGGGAATTCCGGCCGGATTGCCACGTTGAATCGGCTCGTGGCCGGGATGAGGAACTCGCGCGCCAGCGTCGACCCATCCTCGAAGAAGAGCGTGACGCGTGCCGACACGTCTTCGTTGTCGGTGTTGGCGACGAGCACGTAGGTCTCTGCGTTTGCCGGTCCCCCGTCTTCGCCGCTGGCGATGGCCCACGCGGCCGCCGTGGTCGTGGCGCCCGCGGAGTTGTGGGCTTCGGCCCAGGTGTCGGCGCCGCCGGGCCACCACAGGGCCCGTTCGACGATGATCGGCATGTTGTTCAGCACCTCGATCGTGGTCGACACCGCCGTGTCGGCGAGCGCGGCATCGACGGTGTCGACCCAGATGTTGAACCGGCTGCGCGGTGCGACGGTGTAGGTGCGGACGATCGACGATCCATCGGGCTTCAGGAACGTCGCGCGCACGTTCGCGGCGACGCTCTGCGGATTCGCCAGCAGCACGAACAGGTCGAAGTAGGGCCCGGTGGCCCCCTCGGCCAGGTACCACGTCAACGCGGGGGCCGCGACGGCGGCACTTTCATGACCGGCGTTGAACGTGCGCCCTCCGTTCGTGCGGTAGAGCGCGCGTTCGACCATCACCGGGTGCGATGTCGTGATCTCGGCCGACACGTCGGTTGCCGCCAGGCCCGGATCGACGAGGTTGACCCAGATGTTGAAGCGGCTCCGCGCCGGCACGGTGTAGTTCCTGACGATGGGCGCCAGCGGCGCGGGGCGGAGGAACGACACCACGGCGGCAGCGTCGACGGCGTTGGGGTTCTGGAGCAGGTAGAACAACTCGAACCCGCTGTGCGTCGCGCCTTCGGCCAGGTACCACAGGCGGCTTGGCGCCGAGGGCGCCGTTTCGGCGTGCCGGCCGTAACTCGACCCATCCCACGTGAGCGTGCGATCGAGCACCACTGCCACGTCGCTTTCGAGCAGCGTGCTGAACTCCGCCGCTTCGAGCCCGGCCAGCGTGCCCACGTCGAGGGTGTGGCGCGTCCGCGGAGGCACGATGCGCTTGTGCACGATCGTCTGCCCGGTGGTCGTCAGGAACTTGAGCAGGACCGACGCGGGCTCGTCGGTCGGGTTGAGCAGGGCCAGTTCGGTGGTGAAGAACGCCCCGGTCGCGCCCTCGGCCAGGTAGCGGCTGAACCCACCACGCGGGTGACCCTGCTGCGCGAGTTCCTGTGAACTGACGATCCCGTCGCCATCCAGGTCGCTGCTGCCGTCGTCGGGACAGATCGGGTTCATGCGATAGGCGATCTCGTCGGCGTCGCTGATGCCGTCGCCGTCGGAATCGGCGCCGGGCGCGAAGTACTCCAGGCCTCCCTCGTACCGGATCGGCGTCGTCCCCGGTACCGAGACCAGCACGTCGAGGAGGCCTGCCGCGTGTGGCGGCGCGACGAACGTGATGACACGCGTCGACTGGCTCACGATGCGCGCCAGCACGCCGTCGATCGTCACGGTCGTGCCGGTCACGAAGCCCTGGCCCTTGATGGTCATCAGCCCGCCGCCCGCCGTCGTGTCTGCCCCGGGATACACCGTGGCGACGTACGCCACGGCCGTGCGGCTGAAGACATCGGTGCGCGCCGTGTCGTCGGGCACGACCCACGGCGAGTCGCTCGCGAAGGCCATGGTGAGGCCGTCGAACGAGGTCGAGGCGCTGTTGCCGCCCGACGTCAGCTGGTTGTCACCAGACGTCGCGAGGCTCATGCGGCGCAACTCGCCCGTGTAGCGGTCGTGCCTGAAGACGTCGACGGAGCTGTTGTTGTCACCAGCCACGAGGTTGGTGGCCGACGACTGGAAGTACACGAATCGCCCGTCGCCGGCGATCGCCGGCCGCCGGCTCTCGAGATCGGCCTGTGGGCCGCCGGGCATGATGCTGGCCAGTGCAGTGGTCCGGCCCACGCGATCGCGCACGACGACGTCGGCGGTCGTCGTGGTATCGCCCGCGGCGAGTCCCGACGAGAACGTCGTGAACGCGACATAGCGCCCGTCGTCGCTGATCGAACCCTCGAGGTTCGAGCGCGTACCCTGGAGTCCCGACGTCGAGAGGCTCACGCGTTCGACCACTCCCGTCTCGAGGTGCGCGACGAACACGTCGCTGACGCCGTTGGTGTCGCCATCCACGAGGTTGGCGGCATCAGAGGTGAACACGACGAAGCGGCCGTTGCCGCTGATCTCGGGATCGCCGCTGTTGCCGTCGGCTTCCGGGCGGCCCTGGCCGATGCTCACGCGGCGTGTCGTGCCGGTCTGACGGTCGTGCACGAAGACATCGCGTTGCGACCCGAGGTCGCCGGCGACGAGCGTGGATGCCGACGACTCGAAGGTGACGAAGCGTCCCCGCGCGTCGATCGACGGCGCGAGGCATGCGCCGTTGGCCTGGACGCCCGACGAACTGACGCTGACGCGCGTGGTCTGCGTCGTCTCGCGATCGAAGACGAACACATCGGCCACGCCGTTGGTGTCGCCAGGCACGAGATTGGTGGCATCGGACGCGAAGGCGACGTAGCGACCGCTGCCGCTGATCACAGGCGTCACGCTGATGCCGTTGGCGTCGGCGCCGCCGATGCCACGGCTGATCTGGTAGAGCGCGCCGGTGGCGCGGCTCCTGACGAAGACGTCGCTGACGCCGTTCCCGTCGTTGGCCGAGAGATTGCTCGCGGCCGATTCGAAGGCAACCAGCAGGCCATCGTCGCTCAGGCTCGGCGCCGTCGAGTGGCCGTTGGGCTGGTCGGGCCCCAGGATGCTGAGGCGTTCGGTGCGATAGAACGCCATGTCGTGGACGAAGACGTCACGCCGGGCGTTGGTGTCGCCAGGAACGAGCGCGACGGCGTCAGACGCGAAGGCCACGATGCGGCCGTCGCCGCTGATGGTGGCCATCACGCTCGCCGCCGTGCCGCCACCGCCGCTGTCGCTCGTCGACACGCGCGAGACTTCGCCGTTCGCGGTATCGAAGCGGTAGACGTCGAACACGGCGTTGGCGTCGCGAAACACCAGCGGCGACCCGCTGGCGAACACGACGAACCGCCCGTCGTCGCTGAGGGCTGCGCCGCCGCTGTCGGCAGTGGCCTGGGCCTGGTTCTCGGCAAGGCTGATGCGGCGCGTCGTGCCGAGCACACGGTCGAACCTGAACACGTCAGACACGTTGTTCGTGTCGCCGGCCACGAGGTTCGTCGCCGACGAGTGGAACGCCACGAGGCTCCCGTCGGCATCGAGCGACGGGGCGAACGACGGGCCATTGGTCTGCCCGCCGCCGAACGACACGGTGATGCGCGTCACCGCGCGGCTGGTCATGTCGAAGACAAAGACGTCGGTGGTGGCGTTGGTGTCGCCTGCGACGTAGTTCGTCGCCGCCGACGTGAACGCGAGGACGCGACCGTCGCGGCTGAACGCCGGGGCGTTGGTGCCGTTGTCGGGTTGGCCGGCCGCGCCGGTCACCCGGGTGGTCGTCGCGAGCTGTCGGTCGTGGACGAAGAGGTCCTGCCGCAGGTTGGTGTCGCCCGCGACGAGGTTCGTGGCCGACGAGACAAAGGCGACGTAGCGGCCATCGCCGCTGATCGTCGGTTCGAGGCTGTCGCCGTTGGCCTGCACGCCGGCCGAACTCACGCTGACGCGCGTCGTCACCCCGGTCTGCCGGTCGAGCGCGAACACGTCGCGCAGGCCGTTGGTGTCGGCTGCCCCGATGAGATTGGTCGCCGTCGACGTGTACACGATGACGCGGCCATCGGCCGAGATCTGGGCGTCGCTGCTCGGGCCGTTTGCCTGGATGTACGCGCCTGCACTGACGCCGGGTACGACACTGACGCGGCCCGTCGTCGCCAGCACGCGGTCGTGGATGAAGATGTCGCGCACGCCGTTGGTGTCGCCGGTGCCGAAGATGTCGAGTGGCGCGAGGTTCGCGGCGTCGGATTCGAAGACGACATAGCGGCCGTCGCCGCTGATCGACGGCCACTCGCTGGCACTCGCGCCCTGGACGCCGCCCGACGTGACGCTGGCGCGCGTGACCTGGGCTACTGCGCCGGCCGCGCACAGGAGTCCTGCCATCGCCACCACCGCGGCGACGCGTACGCATCGGAGATTCGTGATCACGGTGCTCCTTCGTGAAGTACGCAAGTGCCGGGGCAGGACGCTGGCACAAGGGCAATCGCAAAACGCAGGGCCAACCCGACATCTGCGCCGGCGGAGGCCGGGCCGGATGCCCCGTCGTCCATCGCCGTGCGCGGCCGGCGAGCCGGTCCGCCGCCCCGGGTCCGACCATCCGGGGGGCTCAGGGTTTAAGCTGTGCGGCATGATTCCCTGCCAACGGCACCTGTTCGACATCCCCGAGGACGTGGCCTACCTGAATTGCGCCTACATGTCGCCGCTGACGCGGTCGGCCCTGGCCGCCGGTGCCGAGGGGCTTGGCCGGAAGTCGCATCCCTGGCGCGTGGCGACGTCGGACTTCTTCGATGGCGCCGAGGAGTTCCGGGCGCTGGCGGCTGGTTTCTTCCACTGCCGTCCAGGCGATGTGGCCATCGTGCCCTCGGCCAGCTACGGCATCCAGGCCGCAGCCGACAACGTGCCCATCGGGCGCGGGCAGTCGGTGATCGTCCTCGACGAACAGTTCCCGTCGAACCTGTACCCGTGGCGCCGGGTGGCGGCAGACCGTGGTGCCCGCGTGGTGGCCGTGGCGTGGCCCGCCGATCACGACTGGACGTCGGCGGTGCTCGCGCACATCGGCGACGACACGGCCGTCGTTGCCGTGCCCAATGTGCAGTGGACGAGCGGGGGCCTGCTCGACCTGGGGCGCATCGGCGACGCGTGCCGCCGGGTCGGCGCGGCGCTGGTGCTCGACCTGACGCAGTCGCTCGGCGTGCTGCCGTTCGACGTCGCGCGCGTGCAGCCCGACTTTGCCGTGGCGGCCGGGTACAAGTGGATGATGGGGCCCTACTCGACGGGCATGTTGTACGTGGCCCCGCGCTGGCAGGACGTGGGCCGACCGCTCGAGGAGAACTGGATCCAGCGCGAGAACGCACGGATGTTCTCGTCGCTCACGCGGTATACCGACGGCTACGAACCCGGTGCCAGGCGCTTCGACATGGGCGAGCGCTCGAATTTCGCGCTGCTGCCGGCGGCCATCCGCGCGATGGAGCAACTGCTGGCCTGGACCGTCGAGGACGTGTCGGCCACGCTCGGTGCGGTGAATCGCGGGCTCGTCGCACGCGCGGCCGACCTCGGCTTCAGCGCGCCGCCCGAACACCTGCGCGCGCCGCACTACCTGTGCCTGCGACGCGACGGCGAGCCGCCCGCCGGCCTCGTCGAGGCCCTGGCGATCGAGCGCGTGTTTGTCAGCGTGCGCGGTGCCTCGGTGCGCGTCACGCCACACGTCTACAACTCCGAGGCCGACATCGAACGGCTGATCGCCGTGTTGCGCGACGTGCTGCGCGGCTGAGCGATCGACGCCCGCGGCCCCGCGGCCACCACGCGGCGGCGTGCCCGGCGTCGTGCTGCCGCCGGGCACCCGACGGTCGTGCGCCTGGCCGGCTGGTGTGACGGGCGCTCTGCTCCGCATGCAACGCGGCTCCTCGCAAAAAGGCACCGCCGACCCCAGGCGTGGGGGGCGCACCACCGCTGTTGATGGGCAACGGCGGTGCACACGCCGGTGGTCCAGCGATGCCTCAGTGAGGCAATCGAAGACGGCGCACGGAAAGCGCCAACGCCCGCGGCTGGAGCCGCTCGCGGCCGGGGGAGGCCAGGCGTCTACCACGTCGGCTCGAAGGGGGGAGACATCGCCGGTCGGTGGAATCCGTGCCGACGACACGGATGGGGAGGAGGCGATGCGTGTCCGACGATGTCTCTTGCAGGAGAGATCGCAAGCGGCACGGCGACCGCGCCATCCGGCAGAGGGGGGCGGCGCTACGACGCCGTGAGGGTGCGAGCGTCGCGCGTGAGCGGGTGCCCTGCGCCTGCGGATCGTGTCAGGAGGTCGAGCGCCGTGGCAGCGTGCGGCGCGGCATCGGCGCGACGGCCCTGGGCCTCGAGCGCCCGCGCGAGCGCCAGGTGGGCCGCGCCGACATGGGCGCTCGCGGCGTCTGACCCGCACGCCTGTTCGGCCAGCGCGATCGCGTCGCGCGCGTAGCGTTCGCCGGTGGCGGCATCGCCCGTCGCCACGACGATGTCGGCCGCCTCAGGCAGCACCAGGTACAAGGCCGCCGAACTCGTGCCCGGGCCATAACGTTCTGCCGAGAGCACCGCGTCGACGAGGCGTCGAGCGGCGGCGACGTCGCCTTCGAGCACGGCGAGGCGCGCCATCCGCATCGTGTGGTCGCGCACCGACGCGGGCGGGAGGGCGGCCGTCAAGGGGCCGAGCCTGTCAGCCAGCGCGCGTGCCGCCGCGCGGTCGCCGCGCCGCAACGCCAGGTCGAACTGTCCCGACAGGCCGCGCAGGCGGATCGGCGCGTCAGCATCCTCGACCGTCGCCAGGCCACGCGCGAGCCACGCTTCGGCCTCGGCGTCGCGTCCGGCCTGCAGCAGCATCCGCCCGTAGGTCACGGCATAGATCGCCGGCATGCCGCCAGTGGCATCCGAGCCGCGGATGATGTCAACGACGCGCGTGTAGGTGTCAACCGCATCGAGCCACCGGCCCACGCTGACTTCGCTGAAGGCGAGGTTGTGCAGGCTGACGGCCATCGCGCTCGTGCGGCCGCGGCCGATCCGCTCGAGCGTGTCGATGACGCGCCGCCTGAGCACCAGCGACTCACGATGGCGGTCGAGGTTGTCGAGCGTGAGCGTGAGGCTGTTCAAGGCACTGGTGTAGCGCGTCGACGAGGTGTTGCCCTCGGCCTCGAGGAGCGCGACGGCACGCTGCGCGGGCACGACCGCGTCGTTGAACCGCTGGTCGGTCTCGGCAATCGCCTGCTCGGTCAGCAGGCACTCGACGAGCAGTCCCGTGGGCGGCTGCGCGACACGCTGCAGCGCCGCCAGCGCCTGTGCGTGGAAGCGCCGGGCCGTCGCCGTGTCGTGGTTGTCGGCGTGCCACTCGGCGATGTCGCAGGTGATCGCGGCGTGCAGCTCCGGCCTGTCGAGTGGCGTCGCCACCTCGAGTGCCCGCGTGAGGGTCGCGAGCACGGCCGGCTGATCGTGCAGTTCCATGTAGCGGCCAGACATCTGCACGAGCATGCGCGCCACGGTTTCTGGCTCACCCGTGTATTGCTTCTCGAGGGCGACGCGCGCGCGGTCGAGCACCTCGCGCATGGTCATCGGGCGGTTGCCGATCTGCGAGACGAGGAACGACAGGAACTCGCTCGACGCCTCGGCACGCTTGGCGCTGGCGACGGCGGCATCGCGCTGGCGGGCGGCGTCGGCGGCCTGGCGGGCGGTGATGACGGTGGCACCGGCGAGGGTGGTGGCGACGAGGGCGGCGGCGGTGGCGGCGACGCGGTGGCGGCGCACGGCGCGCAGGGCGCGGTGGGGCCAGGGGATGGGGCGGGCGGCGACGGGCTCGTGCGCGAGGGCGCGGCGCAGGTCGTCGCCGAGGGCGGTGACCGAGGCGTAGCGGGCGGCGGGGGCCTTGCGCAGGGCGGTGGCGAGGATGGTGTCGAGGTCGCCGCGCAGGGCCCGGGCCAGGCGCGCGGGGGTCGTGCCGCGCTCGGCGGCGAGGGCGGCGGCGAGGGCGGCGTCGCCGGCCTGGACGCTGGCCGAGGCGAGGCGGGGCTCGACGTCGGCCAGCGCACGGGCGTATTGGGCGGCGGTGGTGCAGCCATCGCCGGTGGGATGGCGGCCGGTGAGCAGGCGGTAGAGCAGGACGCCGAGGGCGTAGATGTCGGTGGCGGTCGAGACGGGCTGGCCGTCGACCTGCTCGGGCGCGGCAAACTCGGGGGTGAGGGCCTGGGGCAGCGTGGGGGCGCCGGGGGCGGCGGGGTCGAGCAGGGCGGCGATGCCGAAGTCGAGCAGTTTCACGTCGCCGGCCGGGGTGACGAGGATGTTGGACGGCTTCAGGTCACGGTGCACGACGAGGTGGGCATGGGCGTGCGCGACGGCGGCGATGACCTGCTGGACGAGGGCGAGGCGGTCGGGCAGGGCAAGGCGATGGTGGGCGGCGTAGGCATCGATGGGCCGGCCCGCGATGTATTCGAGGACGAGGAAGGGCTGGCCGGTGATCCAGAGCCCCGCGTCGAGCAGGCGCGCGATGTGCGGATGGGTGAGGCGGGCCAGGATGGTGCCCTCGCGCTGGAAGCGGGCGCTGCCGGCCGGGTCGAGCAGGGCGACGTTGAGCAGCTTGATGGCGACCTGGCCCTCGAAGCGGCCGTCGCTGCGGTGCGCGCGCCAGACGGCGCCCATGCCGCCCATGCCGATGGGCGCGTCGAGGGTGTAGGCGCCAATGGCCCGGCCGGCGAGCGAGGGGCCGTCGGCGGCGAGCGCCGGCGAGGTCTCGAGGAAGTC
>JAEUQQ010000584.1 GCA_016789685.1 Acidobacteriota bacterium
CTACGCCTCGCCGCGGCACATGTATCTCGCGTCGTTCGGCTGGGCCGTGCTCGTCGGGATGGCGTTCGACGTCGTGCGGCAGGCGCGCCCCATGCAGGCCATGCGCTTCGTGAGCACGGCGGGCGTGGTGCTCCTGCTCGCGTGGTACGCGACGCAGTTGCGCGACGACATCAGGCTGTGGGAGGTGCGTTCGGGCGTGTCGCGCGCGGCCGCCGCCGACCTCGAGCGCGAGGCCCTGGCCGCGCCCGAGGGGAGCCTCATCCTCGTCGACGCGCCGGGGCGAAGCTGGAATTTCTCGCTCCCCTACGCCGTGCGCCCGCCGTTTGCCGGCACCGACGTGACCGCCCGCGTGGGCATCGTCATGCACTCGTCGATCTACTGCTGCCCGGCCAACGTCTGGGAGCCCGCGATGCGGCAGACCCTGCGCACGTGGCTCGAGCATCCCACCAGGCCGCCGGTCATCGCCCTGCAGTGGGACGCCGACACCGGCGCCCTGTCGAAGCTCAGCGAACGCGACGAGCCGTACCTGCGCCCCCTCATGCAGCTGCTGCTCGACACGCCCGACGTCGCCACCTTCGACCGCCGCCTGCTCGACATCGGCGAGCGCCTCGTCAAGGGCCAGCGGTAGGGGTCACGTCTTTCATTGCAGCATTTTTCAAGACCTGTCCCCGCACCTCACGACACCGGCACCCGGCCCGTCTTCGCCAGCCACCACCTGAAGCACTTGTGGACGATGTCGACCTGCCCGCAGTACATCAGCGGACAGCCGCCGACGATCGGCGTGATGCCGTGGGCCCGGCACGCCGCGAGCGCCGCCGCCGACACGCTCCCCTCACCGAACGACCGGTGGAACCAGATCTGCCTGATGCCGCGGGCCGCCGCCTGCGTCACGAGTTCATCACCCTGATCTGGCGGCGCGGCGATCATCAGGCCATCGACCGGCCCCGGCACGGCAGCAACGTCGGGATAGCAGGGGCGCCCATCGATCTGCGTCGCCGCGGGGTTGACGGCCAACGACCTCGTAGCCCACCGCTTCGAAGCGTTTGAGAATGTGGTTGGCGGGCTGGGAACCCGACCGCGAGACGCCGGCGACGATGAAACGTTTGCCGGCGAGGAAGGCCGCCACCTGGGCAGGAACCTGAGACATGAGTACCTCCGTGCACGAACCGGACGGAGGTCCATCCTCCTCCCGCGGGCGGGTGGGGTGCAACCGTCGCGGGGAGGGGGTCAGGTCTTGAGAAATGCTGCAATGAAAGATATGACCCCGTTGGGGTTTGACAGGGTGCGCGATCGGCGTGTAGCCTTCCGTTCCGTCATGCGGATCGCGCTGCACCACCACGTCGGGCATCATCACCGCTGCCACAGCGGCCCGGCGCAGGTGCGCGTCTAGCGATTCCCTCGACACGAATCAGAGACGTCCGAAGCCTCGCCGGATCACCCGGACGAGGCTTTTTCGTTGTACGGCAGGCTTCACGACACCACGCAGGCGCCGCATGGACTTCACGAAACTCGACGGCCTCATCCCCGCCGTCATCCAGGACCGCACTTCGCACGAGGTGCTCATGGTCGGCTTCATGAACGAGGTCGCGCTCGCGCAGACGCGCGCGACCGGGTACGCGACGTTCTTCAGCCGCACCCGCAACCGGCTCTGGATGAAGGGCGAAACCTCGGGCAACCGCCTCAAGGTCGATCGCATCCTCACCGACTGCGACGACGACACCGTGCTGCTGCTGGTGACCCGCGAGGGCGACGGCAACGTCTGCCACCTCGGCACCCGCACGTGCTTCACCAAGGATCTGGCATGAAACTCCGCCTCGGTATTCCCAAGGGCTCGCTCCAGGACGCCACCGTCTCGCTGTTCGCCAGGGCGGGCTTCAACCTCCACGTCAGCTCGCGGTCGTACTTCCCCGCCACCGACGACCCCGAACTCGAGTGCATGCTCATCCGCGCACAGGAGATGGCGCGCTACGTCAGCGACGGCGTCATCGACGCCGGCCTGACGGGCCTCGACTGGATCGCCGAGCACCGCCTGGCCGCCAACGGGTCGGCCGACATCGAGTCGATCGCCGACCTCGTCTACGCCAAGCAGAGTTTTGGCAAGGTGCGCTGGGTGCTCGCCGCCCCTGAAGACTCGCGCTTCACCACCGCCGCCGATTTCGAGGGCTCCACGATTGCGACCGAGCTCGTCAGGGTCACGCAGCACTACTTCGCGAACAGGGGCGTGAACGTCAACGTCGAGTTCTCGTGGGGTGCCACCGAGGTCAAGCCGCCGGAGCTCGCCGACGGCATCGTCGAGGCCACCGAGACCGGATCGACGCTGCGCGCGAACCGGCTCCGCATCCTCGACACCGTCCTCGAGTCGCACACGCAACTGATCGCCAACGCCGCCACGCTCGCCGACGCGTGGAAGCGCGAGAAGCTCGACAACATCTCGGTGCTGCTGCGCGCGGCCATCGAGGCGCAGGGCCGCGTGGGGATCATGCTCAACGTGCAGCGCGATGGCCTGCGGCGCATCCTCGACCTGCTGCCCGCCCTGCGGCGGCCGACCGTCTCGTCGCTCTCGGACGAAGACTGGGTCGCCGTCAACACGATCCTCGAAGAAAAGACCGTGCGCGACCTCATCCCGAAGCTGAAGGCCGCCGGTGCCGAGGGCATTGTCGAATACCCGCTCAACAAGATCGTGCTGTGAGGCCACATGCTGCGACTCATCTCTGCCAGTGACGCGCGCGCGCTTGCCGCGGTCGTCGACCACGCCTCGACCCGCGACACCTCGATCGAACGCCGCGTCGCGGCCATCCTCGCCGACGTGAAGAAGAGCGGCGACCGCGCCGTGATCGCGTACGCGAAGCGTTTCGATGCCCTGGCGGGCGCAATGGAGATTCCACGCGCCGAGATCGTCGCCGGTGCCGCGCAGGCGCCGGCCAGTGTGCGCCGCGCCGTTCGTGCCGCCGCGAAGAACATCCGCGCCGTCGCGCGGACGCAAGTCCCGAAGTCGTCGAAGACCGTGGTCACGCCCGGCATCACCGTCGAGCAGCGCGTGACGCCACTCGACCGCGTCGGCTGCTACGTGCCCGGGGGGCGCTACCCGCTGCCATCGTCGCTCCTGATGACGGCCATTCCCGCCAGGGTCGCCGGCGTGCGAGAGGTGATCGCCGTCTGCCCCCGCCCCGAACCCGCCGTGCTGTGCGCGGCCCTCGAAAGCGGCGTCGGTCGCCTCTTCCGCATCGGCGGCGCCCACGCGGTCGGAGCCATGGCGTTCGGC
>JAEUQQ010000627.1 GCA_016789685.1 Acidobacteriota bacterium
TACCCTGGCCCCGGCCTGGGCGGGCACTGCATTCCGCTCGACCCGTTCTACCTCTCGTGGAAGGCCGCCGAGTACGGGGTCTGGACGCGCTTCATCGAGCTGGCCGGCGAGGTCAACACCTCGATGCCGCACTACGTCGTGTCGAAGGTGGCCCAGGCGCTCAACGACGAGGCCAAGGCCGTGAAGCTCTCGCGGGTGCTGGTGCTCGGCCTCTCGTACAAGGAGAACATCGACGACGACCGGGAGTCGCCGTCGTACGAAATCATCGAGCTGCTGCAGGAGGCGGGGGCACGCGTGGACTACTGCGACCCCTACTTCCCCGTCGCCCGGCCGGGGCGGAAGCACGACATCCAGATGACCTCGGTGCCGTGTGCGCCCGGCGCCTTTGCGGCCTACGACGTCGTCGTGGTCTCGACGGCGCACAAGCAGTTCTCGGATCCGGCGCTCTACAAGGGTGTCGGGCTGGTGGTCGACACGAGGAACATCGTGAAGGTGTGGCCCGAGGGGCCGGGGCGCGTGGTGAAGGCGTAAGAGGGGGGGCGGCGAACCTGGGCCTCGCTCCCTTCGACTCGGCAGCGAACCTGGGCCTCGCTCCCTTCGACTCGGCAGCGAACCTGGGCCTCGCTCAGGGTGCGCCGCAGGGGTCGGCTTGTGAATTGCGCCTCCGTGGGCGGCGCATTGACGTGTGCGCGGTGTGCGGTTCATGCTCAGAACCGCCCGTGACGATTTTCTGACGAGAGCCATATGCGACCGATCCGCACATTCGTGTCTGCCATCGTGGTCGTGGCGCTGGGGGTGCCGGCCTTGGGCCAGCAAACCGCCAAGCCCACTGGCCCGGCTGCAACGCCGTCGAAGCCCACTGACCAGGGGGCCAAGCCTGCCCCCGCGCCGGCCAAGCCCGCCGCCCGGCCGGCGCAGCCGGCGGTCCCGCCAACCACGCCCAAGGACGCAGTAACGCCGCCGCCCGACTACGTGATCGGCCCCGACGACGTGCTGGCGGTGCTGTTCTGGCGCGAAAAGGACATGTCGGTCGAGCAGGTGGCCGTCAGGCCCGACGGGAAGATCACGCTGCCGCTGCTCAACGACGTGCAGGCGGCCGGCCTGACGCCCGACCAGTTGCGCGAGGCGGTGCAGAAGGCTGCGTCGCAGTTTGTCGAAGACGCCAACGCCACCATCGTCGTCAGGATGATCAACAGCCGCCGGTTCTTCGTGACCGGCCAGGTCGGCAAGCCCGGCCCGTATCCGCTCGCGGGGCCGATGACGGTGCTGCAGGCGCTGGCCATGGCGGGCGGCACGGCCGAGTTCGCCAAGAGCGACAAGATCATCATCATGCGGACGACGGCCGGCAAGAGCGAGACCTTCAAGTTCAACTACAAGGACGTGTTGAAGGGCAAGAACCTGCAGCAGAACATCCTGCTGCGGCCCGGCGACACGATCCTGGTCCCATAGCCAGGGTGCCCCGCCGGATGTTTCCCCGCCGCCTCGCCCTCGTCGCCGCCCTGCTGTCGCTCGTTGCGGGCACCTGCGCCGAGGTGTGCGCGCAGACGGCGCGCGATCCACGCGCGGCGGCCCCGTACCGCGGCTTGTTTGGCGGCAACAACGGACCTGATGAAAACGGCCAGGTGCTCGACTTCACGGCCGGGCTCTTCGGCGGTTACGACAACGACCTCGGAGGCGGCGAGTCGGCAACCGTCAGCGACAGTTCGACACGCGCGAGCAGCAAGTATTTCGGCGGGCAGTCGCAGCTCCGCTATCGACGAAACGTCTTCCAGAAGCTCGGACTCGAAGCCTCGGCCGGCACGTCGTCGAGCCTGTACACCGACATCGACAACCTGGTCGCGACCAGTGCCAACGGCGCGCTCGGCGTGAGCTGGAGCATCAACCAGCGGACGCGCATGTCGCTGTCGCAGTCGGTGGCCTATTCGCCGTTCTACGGGTATTCCCTCTTCCCGACGGCCGGCGTCGAAACGCCGCTCGTGCCGACCGCGCCGACGTTCGACACGCGCGTGACGAAGAACGAGAACGTCACACTGGGCTCGTCGGCCACGTTCACGCGCGAGGTCACGTCGCGCCTGTCGTTCGATGCAAGCGCCAACTACTCGCGCATCGATTTCAGGGGCGACATCGATCAGCCCGGTGGCGCCCACTACGGCGGCCGGGCCGGCTTCGGATACTCCCTCACGCGTCGCGCACGGGCACGCCTGGGCTACGGCTACATGACCGGCGATTACGGCGGGTCGCGCAGCAACAACCTCCAGTCGCACACGATCGACGTCGGCATCGACTACGCCCGCGCGCTGTCGTTCTCGCGCAAGACGCAGCTGTCGTTCTCCACGGGATCGACGGTCTACAGCGACGCGCGGTACACGCGGTATCTCGTCCTCGGCAACGCCGCATTGACCCACCAGCTCGGACGGACGTGGCTGGCGCAGGCGACCTACTCGCGCAACCTGCAGCTCGTGAACGGGTTCTCCGAGCCATTTTTCGCCGACACCGCATCGGTGGGCCTCGGCGGGTTCCTCGGCCAGCGCGTGCGCCTGACGACGCAGGCCGGGATCAGCTGGGGCCAGCTCGGGCTGTCGCCCAAGGACGCCGACAACCGCAGTTCGAAGACGACCTATGTGTCGCCTGCGCTCCAGGTGGCGATCACCGAGTTCATGGCCCTGCAGGGCTCGTATTTCTACTACCAGTCGGAGTTCGATCCAGGGTCGGCCCCGTTGCCCGAAGGTCTCGATGCCACGCGCTCGCGCCAGGGTGTCAAGGTCGGCCTGACCTTCTGGGTCCCGCTGATTCGCTGAGCGAGAGGTGTACCCGTGATTCCAGGAAAGCAGTTCACGCCCGACGACATCCTCGGCCTGGTACGCCGCTACAAGTGGCTGATCGTGCTCCCGTTCGTCTTCGGCACACTGATCACGCTGAGCGTGTCGGCCATGCTGCCAGATCGCTTCCGGTCTGAGACGCTGATCCTGGTCGTACCGCAGCGCGTGCCCGAGAGCTACGTGCAGTCCACGGTGACGACGCGCATCGAGGACCGCCTCCAGGCCATCAGCCAGCAGATCCTGAGCCGCACGCGCCTCGAACGCATCATCAACGACCTCGAGCTGTACAAGGAAGAGCGCGCCACCGGGATCATGGAGGACATCGTCGAGTCGATGCGCCGTCAGATCACGACGCAGATCGTGCGCGGCGACGCGTTCCGCGTGAGCTTCGCCTACGACAACCCGCGTACCGCCCAGCGCGTCACCGAGCGACTGGCCTCGCTCTTCATCGAGGAGAACATCCGCGATCGGCAGATCCAGGCCGAGGGCACG
>JAEUQQ010000629.1 GCA_016789685.1 Acidobacteriota bacterium
TGCCGCTGGTGGCCAACCGCCGCGAACGTCCCGACCGCTACCGCATCCTGACGCTGCCGGTGACCGATGAGGAGGCGGCCCCGAAGCTCGACGCGCTCACCGAGGCGCTCGCGTCGATCGACTACGTCGTCGTATCGAGCGATCGCAACGCGCTGTCGCTGCCACGCCTGCCGCGCCGGTTTCCCCTGATGGTGCGCTACTACGAGGCCCTCGACGACGGGCGACTCGGCTTCGATCGCGTGGCCGAGTTCGTGTCGTACCCGCGACTTGGCCGCCTCGTGTTTCGCGATACCGCGTTCGAAGAGGCGTTCAGCGTCTACGATCACCCGAGGGTCAGGATCTACCGCAAGCGCGATGGCGTGACGCCCGCGTCGGTCCGCGCCGTGTTCGCCGATGTGCCGCTCGGCGACGTGATCAGGGTCTCGGCGCGCCAGGCATCGCGTGCGCCGACGCTGCTCGCCCTGCCGCCAGGGCGTGCCGATGCGCTGGCGCGCGAGGGCACGTGGCTGCGCGCTGCCGGCGAGGGAGGCCGCTTCACCGCCGCCTCACGCGGCCAGGCGCGCGGTCTGTGGACGTGGTGCCTCCTGATCGGCCTGTTGTGGATGGCGGCCTGGCCGGCCGTCGCCGTGGTGTTCGACCGCTTGCCCGACCGCGGATGGCTGGCGGCGCCAGCGGCCGGGGTGCTGTGGGTGTCGTGGGTCGCGTGGCTGTGGGGATCGGTTGCCCCGTGGCCGCTGTCGCGCGCCGTCATCATCGGCGCGTTCGCGACGCTCCCCGCCGTCTCGCTGGTGGTTGCCTGGTCGTCGCGGCGTGCCCTCGCAGGCTGGGCCCGTGCGCACGTGCGGCTGCTCGTGGCCGAGACGATGGTCGTCATCGTGTTCGGCGCGGCGATGCTGGCGCTGCGTGCAGCAAATCCCGACCTCTGGCATCCGACGCTCGGTGGCGAGAAGCCCATGGACGTCGCCATCCTCAACGCGATCGTGCGGACTGATCGCTTCCCGGCCTTCGATCCCTGGTTCTCGGGCGGGACGCTCAACTACTACTACTTCGGCTTCGTGCCTGTCGCGATGCTCGCGCGAGTGGCGTCGATCGAGCCCGCGATCGCCTATTCGCTGGCAGTCGCGACGTGGTTTGCGCTCGCATCCGGGCTCGCCGCGATGCTCGCGTCGGCGCTGGCCAGCTCGATGTCAGCGGGTCGCGAGGCGCCCGCGAAGGTGCTGGCCACCGGCATCGCCGGCGCCCTCCTGGCCATGGTGAGCGGGAACCTCACGCAGTGGGGCGTGCTGTGGCGCGCGTGGCGCGAGACCGGTGCGGGCTGGCAGGTGTTCTGGGACGCGAGCCGGGCGATTCCCGTGCCGGCAGGCGCGATTGCGCCGATCACCGAGTTCCCGTTCTTCACGTTCCTCTTCGGTGACCTCCACGCGCACCTGCTCTCGATGCCGTGGTTCCTGCTCGGCGTCGCGGCGGCCGTGCAGTTCCTGTGCGCGGCGCCCGAGGCGTGCGACGACGCGGCGTCAGCGTCAGTCGCGCCGCTCGTCGTCGCCGGCTGGATCGTCGGGGCGCTGATGGCCACGAACGCGTGGGATGCGCCGACGTTGTTCGCGATCGTCGGCGTCAGCGTGGCCGGCATCTTCGTGTGGCAGGCGCCGCCGTCGGCCTGGCCGCGACGCGTCAAGACGATCGGGGTGCGGCTTGCGCTCGTGGCTGCCGTGGCGGTGCTCGCGTTCGGGCCGTTCCTCGCGCACTACGTCGCACCCGTCGAGGGCATCGGGCCGTGGCGCGGGCCGCGCACGCCGCCGGCCGCGTGGTTGGCCATCTGGGGACCGTTTGCGCTCGTGCAGGCGCTCTTCGTCGCGGCGTGCATCGACGACCGCCGCCGTGGGCGGCTCGATCCCGTGCACGCCTGGTGCGCCGGCGTGTCGCTCGTGACGCTCGGCGTGATTCTCGCCGTCGAGGTCGTCGTCGCGCGCGGCGACACCGGCCGCATGAACACGGTGTTCAAGTTCTACCTGCAGGCGTGGATGCTCTGGAGCGTGCTCACCGCAGCGGTCCTGCCGCGTGTCTGGGGCTGGCTCGGCGGCGTGCGGCCACCATGGCGCCTCGTGCTGCGGATGGTGCCGACAACGTTGCTGGTCGCGATGTTCGCCTACCCTGTGACGGCACCGGTCGCACGAATCGCGCACCGCGCCGTCGCCGACGCTCCCCGCGGGCTCGACGGCACGCGCTTTCTCGAGACGGCGCAGTTCACCGTCGGCAACGCCGTGGTGCGCGGTGCTGACGATGCGGCAGCCATCCGCTGGCTGCTCGACAACGTCGCGGGCACGCCGGTCGTCATCGAGGCCCAGTCGCCGTCGTACTACTGGACGGGGCGCATCAGCGCCTTCACCGGATTGCCGACGGTGCTGGGCTGGACGTGGCATGCGCGCCAGCAGCGCGCCGCATTGCCCGACGAGGTCGTGACGCGCCGCGCCCGCGACGTCAAGCAGTTCTACGAATCGGTATCGATCGACGAAGCCGACCTGATCGCCCGCCGCTACGACATCAGCTACGCCATCGTCGGCGGCGTCGAGCGGGCGCGGTATGCCGGGAGCGGCCTCGACAAGTTCGCGACGGCGACGACGTGGACGCTCGCCTTCGCGGCGGGCGACACTTGCGTGTATCAGCGTCGCCGCTGACGCCGTTCGCGCAGGGCGATGCTCGCCGTCTCGCGCAGCGCTCGCGCCACGCCGCGGTACAGCCGCCATCCTC
>JAEUQQ010000777.1 GCA_016789685.1 Acidobacteriota bacterium
CCCGACGCCGACTACACCGACAAGGGTGCGGCCACCGCCCCCCGCGCCGAGATCTTCGCCTCGGCCGACGTCGTCCTCATGGTCCGCACCCCGGGCGCCAACCCCGACGGGGGCGCCGCCGATGTCGCCGCCCTGCGCGCCAACCAGGTCGTGATCGGCACCTGCGAACCGTTGTCGGCCGGCACGCTGCTCCCGGCCATGGCCTCTGCCGGCGCGACCACGTTTGCGCTCGAGCTGGTGCCGCGCATCACGCGCGCCCAGAGCATGGACGTGCTCTCGTCGCAGGCCACCATCGCCGGCTACCGTGCCGTCCTCATCGCCGCCACGCGCCTGCCGCGCATGTTCCCGATGCTCATGACCGCCGCCGGCACCATCGCGCCCGCCAAGGTCCTGGTCATCGGCGCCGGCGTCGCCGGCCTCCAGGCCATCGCCACCGCCCGCAGGCTCGGCGCCAAGGTCTCGGCCTACGACGTGCGTCCGGCGGTCAAGGAACAGATCAACAGCCTCGGCGCCGTCTTCGTCGAGCTGCCGCTCGAGACCACCGGGGCCGAAGACAAGGGTGGCTACGCCAAGGTTCAGGGCGAAGACTTCCTGCGCAAGCAGCGCGAACTGCTGGCCCGCGTCGTCGCCGAGCAGGACGTCGTGATCACGACCGCGGCCGTGCCGGGGGCGAAGTCGCCGGTCATCGTCACCGGCGACATGGTCGCCGCCATGGCGTCGGGCTCAGTCATCGTCGATCTCGCCGCCGAGCGTGGGGGCAACTGCGAGCTCACGAAGGCCGACCAGGAAGTCGTCACCCCGAACGGCGTGCTCGTCCTGGGCCCGCTCAACGTCGCCTCGTCCATCCCCTATCACGCCAGCCAGATGTTCGCGAAGAACATCACGACGTTCCTGCTGTCGATGGTCAAGAAGGGCGAACTCACCATCGACATGAACGACGAGGTCGTCCGCGACTCCCTGGTGACGCGCGGAGGCGAGGTCGTCCATCCCCGGGTGCGGCAGGTGCACGGACTGCCCGAGCTCGCATCCGCACGTGCCTGATGTCAGACACCATTTCGCGGCCCGCGGCCGCCGCTCCTGCCTGGGTCCTGCGCGCCGATGCGCCGGACCCCCTCACCTTCCGCATCATGCCGGGCGCCATCAAGACCGTGGGGCGCGCCGTGCGGGCAGACTTCATCCTCGAGGCGCCGCTCGTCTCGCGCGTCCATTGCCGCTTCACGTCTGATGCGCTCGGCCAGCTGTTGCTCGAGGATCTCGGCTCGACCAACGGCACGTACGTCAACGACCGCCGGGTCGACCGCGCAGCCATTGTCGCTGGCGACCGCATCAGGATCGGGCGCGTGGAGTTCGTGATCGCGCAGGCGTGACGAGGGCCCGCACGGGGTGCCTGTGGGCACACCGTGCCGGGGCGCATCATGATGCGCCCCTACGTGAGGAACGGGTTCGTGCGGCGCTCGGCGCCGATCGTGGTCTGAGCGCCGTGGCCAGGCCACACCACCGCGTCGTCGCCGAACGCGAACAGCGTCGTCGTGATCGAACGGATCAGCGTGGCGTGGTCGCCTCCCGGGAGGTCGGTGCGACCGATCGAACCGGCAAACAGCGTGTCGCCGACGATCAGCAATCGTCCGCCCGAGGGATCGGACGGGGATCCCACCTGCAGGCAGACGCCACCCGGGCAGTGCCCGGGCGTATGGTGCGGACGCACCACGATCGACGTGCCAACCCGAATCGACATCCCCTCGGTGTAGTACACGTCGATGGGCGGCGCCGGCTCCACCGCGAGCCCGTAGCGGTGCCCGGTCTCGACCAGGTGATCGACGAAGAACTGGTCGTCGCGGTGGAGGTGGATGGGCGCGGCAGGGTAGGATCGACGCGCCTGCGCGAGGCCGCTGATGTGATCGATGTGGCCGTGCGTCAGCAGGATGTGCGTCACCGTCAACCCGTTGGCGCGGACGATGTCTTCGAGGTCGAGCACCTCGTCGCCCGGATCGATGAGGGCGGCCTGGCGCGTGTCATCGCAGGCGAGGACGAAGCCGTTCTTGTAGAAGGGCGGTGCAACGCGAACATCGAGCAGCATGTCGGCAATCCCCCGACGGGCCACGCCGTGGCCTCGTCGCACAGTGTCGTCACGCATTATCACCGGAAGGCGCACCATGGTCGTAGCCGCCGTCGATGACCTCCTCTTCGCCTCGCGCATCCGCACCACCGCGACCCGCGCCGGCGTCACGGTCGTGTTCGCCCGCTCACCCGAGGCGATCGTCGAGGCGATCAGGACCCACGCGCCGCGGCTGCTGATCGTCGATCTCAACGGCGATCGGATGGCGCCGGTCGAGACGATCCGCGCCTTGCGATCCGACACATCGCTCCCGGCCGTGCCGATCGTCGCCTACGTGTCGCACGTGGACGCCCCGCTCATCGCGGCGGCGAACGACGCCGGCGCGGATCGCGTGCTCGCGCGCTCGCAGTTCGTCGCGCAGCTCGCCGACATGCTCGGCGAGGCACGGTGATGCTGCGCGCCGCCGACGTCGCCGCAGCGCGTGCGCTGATTGCACCCTATGCCGCACGCACGCCCTGCATACGATCGCCGTGGCTGTCGGCCGTGACCGGTCACGACGTCTGGCTCAAGCTCGAGTCGCTGCAGCCAACGCACTCCTTCAAGGTCCGCGGCGCCGCATGCGCGGTCGCGCGCCGGAGCGGCGCGGCGACACGCGGATTCGTCACCGCGTCGGCGGGAAACCACGGCGCGGCGCTGGCGCACGCGGCGCGCATGGCCGGCGTGCCGGTCACCGTGCACGCCCCGCGGGCCGCTGCAGCACCGAAGCTCGACACCATCAGGCGCCTCGGGGCGCTCCTCGTGGCCGACTACGCGAACTACGACGAGGCCGAGCATGCGGCGCTCGCCGACGCCTCGCGGACGGGCGCCGACTACGTGTCGCCGTACAACGATCCCGACGTCATCTGCGGGCAGGGCACGATCCTGCTCGAGACGCTCGACGACGTGCCTGCGTGCGACGCGATCGTGGCGCCGGTCGGCGGCGGGGGGCTGGTGAGCGGCCTCGCGCTCGCGGCGTCGGGGCTCCCGCGGCGCATCGGTATCTTCGGCGTGGAGCCCGAGCGCAACCCGGCGTTCACCGACGCCCTCCGCGAGGGACGGATCACGACGATCCCGGTGCTCGACACCATCGCCGACGGGCTCGGCGGGAACATCCAGCCGGGCTCCCTCACGTTCGGTCTCGTGCGCGACCTCGGCGTCAGGATGTCGCTCGCCGGCGAGGCGGCGATGGCGCGCGCCGTCTGCGATGCGGCCGAGCACGACCGGCTCGTGGTCGAGGGCGCGGCCGCGGCGGCACTGGCCGGCGTGGCCGGTGGCGCCGTTGCCGGCGCAGGTCTGACCGTCGTGGTGGTCGTGTCAGGCGCGAACATCGACCGCGCGAAGCTGGCCCACCTGCTCGCCTGAGCGGCGGCGTGGCGGCCGAAGGCGACGGGCGCCGCGAACAAACCGCCAACGCACGTCGTTATTGTGGACGGAACCGGGAGGCAGTACATGGCGGTGCGACGGTGGGTCTGGGTGGTCGGCGGCGTGGCGATCGTGCTCGCCTTCCTCGGCATTGCGGCCGCCATCGTCGGCGTCGGGTGGGTCACGTCGCACACGCAGGTTGTGGCGGCCACATCCGCGTCGGCCGCTGACGCATTCAAGGCGGTTCACGACGAATTCGGCGGACAGCCTCCCCTGATCGAGGTACGCGACGACACGCCGCAGGTGTCGGACGCGCGCGCCGCGCGCCCGCCATCGACCACCAGGCTGACCTCGTTTCACGTGCTCGTCTGGGCACCGAGAGACGACAAGCTGGTCAGGGTCGAACTCCCGTTCTGGCTGCTGCGCATCAAGTCGGCGCCGATCGAGTTCGGCGACTACGCGAGCGGCCTCGGCAACACGCGGATCACCATGACGGCCGAGGAACTCGAGCGCTACGGCCCCGGCATCCTGCTCGACCTGCAGCCAGCGAAGGGCGAACGCATCCTGATCTGGGTGAAGTAGTCGCGGCCGGCGCGGCGCCGCGCCCAGCACCGGAATCTCGACTTGCCAGGCCGGCACACGGCGGTATACTCCCGGTCCACGGTACAGACCACGCTCCCGAACGAGCCATCAGACGGGCTCGCACGCGGGCGGTTGTGTGCCTGAACACGTCCCCGGGAGAGGAGCCTCACCAATGGTTACAGGAACTCAGGCTGTGCGCGCCGCCGTCCTCGGTGTCGCGCGGAAGCTCGTACTCGTCGGCAGCGCCGCCGCACTCGCGCTGACCATCGCCGCACCTGGCGCGCAGGCACAAGGCCCGCGCGAGGATCTGGTGACGAAGTTGACCGGCAAGCGCATCCACAAGGACAAGGCCACCGGTGCGGTGCGCGCCATCACGGCTGACGAGGCGCGTGACCTCGTGAGCTCGATCATGTCGATGACCACGCGGGCCACGCCGCCGGCGGCGGTCGCGCTCGCCGATGGCTCCGAGGCCATGGACGTGCGCGATCACGTCGGCCACGTGGTGATCTCGCGCTACAACGAGGACGGCTCCGTGTCGCTGCGCTGCATCGCCAACGCCGACGAAGCGGTCGCCTTCCTCACCGAAGACCCCCTGGAGGTCAAGTGAGCGCTGCGGGCGCCGCTGGATCGTTCGCTTCCCCCCGACAGGAGACCTCCATGCAGACTCGTCGTCTTTGCAGGTTCGTCGTCGCGATGGGCCTTGCCGTTGCCGGCACGCTCGTCGCCGCGCATCCCGCCTCGGCCGGGGCGCGCATCGTGATCATCAACAACAACGCGCCGGGCGTCGGCTTCAACGACCCGACACCGGCGGCGCCGGTGGGCGGGAATCCCGGCACCACGAAGGGCGAACAGCGACTGATCGCGTTCCAGCACGCCGCGAACCTGTGGGGCGCGATGCTCGACAGTACCGTCGAGATCCGCGTGCAGGCGCAGTTCACCGCCCTCGGCGCGAACGTCCTCGGGTCGGCGGGCGCGACGTTCATCTTCCGTGACTTCACCGGGAATCCAGGGTTCCCCGGTGCGGCCTTCCCGTTGACGTGGTACCACTCGGCACTGGCCGACAAGCGCTCGGGCTTCGATCGCGCCGAGGCCAACTTCGGCGCCGGGCAGCCCGACATCGTCGCGAACTTCAGCACGAACTTCGACTTCTACCTCGGGCTCGATGCCAACCACGGGGCCCAGGTCGATCTCGTCGCGGTCATCCTGCACGAACTCGGGCACGGCCTCGGGTTCGCCAACTTCGTCAACGAGACGTCTGGCGCGAACCAGTCGGGGGTCACCGATATCTACTCGCAGTTCACGCTCGACACGACCAACAACACGCTGTGGGCGCAGATGACGACGAACATCGAGCGGGCCGCGTCGGCCCTGCGCGTCGACCGGATCTCGTGGAACGGTGCCAACGTGACCGACGCCGTCCCGCACGTGCTGGTCTACGGGCGCCCCGAACTCAACGTCTACTCGCCGGGCTCGGTGGCTGGCTCGTATCGCGTCGGAGCGGCTGCGTTCGGTGCCGCGCTGGCTTCACCGGGCATCACGGGCGACGTGGTGCTCGCGCTCGACGCAGCCAATGCCGCTGGTCCGTCGACGACCGATGGCTGCAGCCCGATCACGAACGCTGCCGCGGTCGCCGGCAGGATCGCGGTGGTCGATCGCGGCACCTGCGGCTTCGTGGTCAAGGTCAAGAACGCGCAGGATGCGGGCGCGACGGCCGTCCTCGTGGCCGACAACGCCGCCGGCGACCCGCCGGCGGGCCTCGGCGGCGCAGATCCGACCATCACGATCCCGTCGGTGCGCATCACGCAGGCACTCGGCACCGCGATCAAGGCACGACTGGCCGCGGCCGAGACGGTGAACGTCAACCTTGGCGTCGACCTGTCGCAGAGGGCCGGGGCCGATCCGAGCGGCTTCGCCCAGCTCTACGCCACCAATCCCGTGCAGTCG
>JAEUQQ010000739.1 GCA_016789685.1 Acidobacteriota bacterium
GCCCTGGTTCCGCGACTGGCTGCATCCGTCGATGGAGGCGTACTTCCAGGGCGACCTGAAGAACCACGGCTCCTACTTCATGGGCTGGACGACCACGCAGGAGACGCACTGGAAGCGCAACTACCGCGTCTGGATGGATGCGCTGCTGCACTTCGGGCGCAGCGGCGGCCTGATCACGACAGGCGACGATGCGGGCTACATCTACTCGCTCTACGGCTTCGGGATGATCCGTGAACTCGAACTGCAGCAGGAAGCCGGCTTCCATCCGCTCGAGGTCCTGAAGCACGCGACGGTCAATGGCGCCAAGATGGTCGGACTCGAGGATCGGCTCGGACGCCTCCGGCAGGGCTACATCGCCGACATCCTGGTGGTGAACGGGAACCCCGTCGACAACCTGCGCGTGTTGAACCCGTACCAGTTCGAGACGATGACCTACGACGGGAAGCCCGTGAGCAGCTACTTCCCGGTGGCGCCCGGTGATCCGAAGGTGAAGGTCACGCGGGGCGGCGGCATCGAGTGGACGATCAAGGACGGCATCCCGTATCACGCGCCCACGCTGATGAAGGAAGTGAAGGACATGGTCACGAAGGCGCGCGCCGAGCGCCCGAAGACGACCACCACCGCCGGCCAATAGCACGCAGACGTCTGCTGTCGCAGGGGGCCGCGTCGTGCGGCCCCTGCGACAGCGTCAGTGCGTGTCGTCGCGCTCGCCGACGCCTTGCACGACCTGGCGTGCCTCCGCCAGGTGATACACCCCGCGGGCCGACATCGTCGCGAAGCCTTCGCGCACCAGGGCCTGGTTGCCGCGCCCTGCGTCCGTCCGCGACAGGCCCGTCACCCGCGCGAGTTCTCCGAGCACCGTCGTGCCCGCCCCAGACAGGAAGGCGCGTGCGATCTCACGCAGGGCCGCGTCGCGTGGCATGCGCCGCCGGAGTTCGTCGGGGAAGCGCCCGACGCCGAGCGTCCAGATGTAGGTGAACTTCGGGACGTAGACCGCTTCGCCCGGCACCACGATCATGGCGGCCTGCAGTTCGTCGATGGCCGCTGTGCACGCCGTGCGATCGTTGACGCCCGACTCGGCGCGCAGGTCGGACGTGCTCATCTCCCACTCGTGGCGGAGCACGCGCAGGACGGCCTGCGCATCCGGGCTCAGCCTGCCCCGCTCCTCTGACCGCCGCATGCCCCAGATCGCGTGGAAGCACGGAATCACGCGCGGCGCGATGAACATCGCCGTGCCGCGCGACAGCTTGGCGTAATACACCTTGCCGCGCTGCATGATCTCGTCTTTGAGCACCCACGTCCGCGAGGCCTCGGGGTCCTTCTGCACGTTGCGCGGCATCACCGCATCCCGTCGGCCGCAGACCGCGATGTAGAGCGACGGTCCCGGCCGACGCGAATCGGTCAGGCATGCGGCGAAGCCCGCCCGCTCGATGAAGCGCTCCGCGTCGAACGCACTGTCGACCTGCCGCGTCGCCTCGCGGCACCAGCGTTCGTCGCGGAACTCCTCGACCTCGGGTGGAAGGGGCCTGGGATGCTTCATGTTCGACGTCCCTCGACGTAGTCCTCCCGGCGCCCCTGGGCGCCGTTCCTCACGGTTCCGTTGCCGCTCGCCCGTTCGCACACCACCGCGCCCTCCGCGCGACCATTCAGTCGGCTGCGGTCGGTCCGCTGTTCAGGCCGAGGCGCTCGAGTTCCTTCGCCATGCCGCTCTCGAGCGCGCCGATGATCCACGGGCGCAACTCGCTCGCCGGGATGATCTGATCCACCGAGCCGACCTTCACCGCGCGCTGGATGCTGTGGATGCGATCGAACTCCTCGGCGACCTCGCCGAGTTTCTCGGACCGCACCGACTTGATCAGCGCGGCGAGGCGCGCGCGGAGGCGGCGCTTGCCCTCCTCGTCTGCCGCCGCCAGTTCTCGTTCGAGGGTCACCACGCGCGCGTCCTTGCGCGTGCGCTGATCCACGTCGCGTGCGAAGACGACCGCGGCCGCCGGCGCACCGCCGATCACCGAGGCGAACGTGCCCTCGAGTGCGGCGACCTGCATGTTGTCGTGCAGCGTGCGCGAGAACACGACGAACGCCCCGCCGTGGTAGCGCGAGATCACCACGAAGACGATGGGGCCGCGGAAGTTGGTGATGGCGCGGCCGATCTCGGCGCCGAACTCGAGCTGCCGCCGCCGCATCGACTCGGGTGAGCCGTCGAAGCCCGACAGGTTCGCGATGACGACCAGCGGACGGTTGTCGCTGGCGGCGTTGATCGCGCGCGCCACCTTCTTCGACGCCATCGGAAAGAGCGTGCCCGACGTCCAGTGATCGGGGCCGTCGGTCGGCACGAACCCGAGGCGTGACATCGATCGCGACTCGAAACCGAGCATGCACACGGGATAGCCGCCGACGTGCGCGTCCCACACGACGGCGATTTCCGCGTCGCGCCAGCCGGCCCACCGCTCGAGCGGCTGGTGATCTTGGTCACTCACCGCCAGCATCACGCGGCGGATGTCGAAGGGTTTCTTTCGCCCGGGGTTCGTCGCGTCGCTGAACACGTCACCGACGGTCTGGAAGTCGGCGCCCTCGAGGCGTCCATGCGGGAACGTCCGCACGTCGCGATCGCCGGGGTCGGTGGTCTCGGCGCGCCGCGGGAAGCGATCGCCGGGCAGCATGTAGGTGTGGTCGTAGTGCCGCAGCAGGATCCGGCACGCCTCGGCCAGGTCGCGCGCGAAGTACTGCGCCTGACCGTTGGGGCCCATGATGCGCTCGTAGCCGCCGATCCCGAGGTTGTCTTCTGCCGAGACCGAGCCCGAGTAGTCGAGGGCGGTCTTGCCCGTGAGCACCATCGCGCTCTCGGGCATCATCACCAGGATGCCCCTGGTGTGCATCAGCATCGTCGCCTCGGCGTTCCAGTAGGGTTGGGCGCCGACGTTGATCCCCGTGACCACGATGTTGACCTCGCGGCCGGCCTGGGTGAACTCGATCAGCTTGCGCAGCACGCGGCCGATCCAGTCCATGTTCTCGGTGCCGCTTTCCATCGAGATCTTCGCGCCCGCCGACAGCGAGAACCACTCGAAGGGCACGCCCATCGCCTCGGCGAGGTTCAGGCCCGCGAGGATGCGGCTGCACTCGGGCTCGGCGACGGAGCCCACTTCCTTGCTCGGGTCGCCGAGCACGATCACGCGGGTGACGCCCTCCGGGCACTTCGGCGTGAAGTTGCGCACGATCCCCACGACCACGTTCGCGGTGTTCCTGCCGAAGGGACGCTCGACGGGGACGAGGCGGCCATCGGCGTCGAGGTCGTGCTCCACGAACTCGCCCGGCGGCATGTCGGCATCGGTGTGATCGCCCGTCGGTGTCAGCAGGCGCACCACCTCGTACGGGTAGATGAGGTTCCGCTGCCGCATGCGGACGACCTTCTGCGTGTACTCGTCGAGCGGTTCGATGAGCCGGGCGCTCGGGTCGGTGAACTGCAGCACGAGGCCGTGACCACCGGCGGTCGACATGCTGAGGGCCGTGTCGCGCAGTTCCCCCGACTCCGGAACGGGCATGCGCGCCCGCAGCACGACCTTCTCGAGGCCGAGGCCGTCGGTGTGCGCGGCCAGTCGCCGCATCACGCCGAGCAACTCGTCGCGGGGAATCGTCAGCGGCGGCCACACGTCGAGGACGATCCGGTTCCAGTGCAGCCGCTCGTCGGGGCCACGGTGCGCCTGCACCTCGCGGATCGCGGCGACCGCTTCGAACACCATCCGCTCGAGGTGCGGCACCTGCAGCAGCGTGCCCTCCTCGTCGCGCACGGGCGTCGCGTCGCGTACCTCCGCGAGGGCGAAGAGGCGCTCGTCCTTCGCGTTGTCGCGTGCCGTGGCCCTGAACAGGAAGACGTCCTCGACCGAGGGCAGGCGCTCGATCACGAACTTCTGGAAGCGCGCGACGCCGAGCCGCTTGCCGATCATCGGCTGCAGGCCGCGGTAGACGCGGTCTTCGCGCCAGTGGCCATCCTCGTGGCGGAAGGTGTAGTACTCGGTGCCGCTCGCCGACCAGTCGGCGCGCCGGCCGGCCAGCGCAACGACGATGCGTCGTACGGGACGGCGGAAGGCGGTGGCGTCGAGGATGTCAGCGAGCCCGCGCACGGTGTCGTCGGGCGTGCCCGCGGTCTCGTCGCGCCAGACGTAGACGTCGAACAGCGCCGCGTCGTCCGTCGGCCGGCCGTCGGTCACCGAGGCCATCGCCTCGAGCGCCGCGGGGAGTTCGGCCCAGCGGGCGTGCGAGGCGACGAGGTGCAGGTGCTGCCCGTCGTGCTCGTAGCGCCCGAGGCACAGGCTGCGCCCGCCGATCTCGTGCGTGTCGCACTGGCCCACGCCACGGATGCGATAGAAGCGGCGTGTCAGCACCTCGAGCATGATCTGCCGCAGCACGGGCGCCGCGTCTTCGAATCGGCCCGACAGGAGCCCGCCGAGGGGCAGGGGGCAGTCGACGAGGGCCTGGATCCGCGCCTCGCGATCGGGCGAGTCGGGATCGCGCATCACGTGGGCGAGGTGGGCCTCCATCTCGGCGTATACCGCCTGGCGACCGCGTTCGAAGACCGGTTGCTCGAAGTAGCGGTAGCGCACGTCGCGTGCGAGGTCGGTGAGGGTCGGGAACTGGCCTTCCGACGTCTCGATCAGCCGACCGACGACGTCCATGAAGTTGCTGCCGACCTTCGACAGCAGCGCCGGCGCCTGGCGGAGGCGCCGGTCGAGGATGGCGAGCACCACCGCCGCCTGGTGATCGACCCGCTGGTGCGACTTGTACATCCAGAACAGCCGGGATTTCAGGGCGTTGGTCACCTCGAGGCTGTCGGAGCCGTAGTGCCGCAGCGCCCGCTGCAGATCGGAGACGAAGGCCTGCGGCAGGTCGGCCCCGCGCGCCTCGATCGTGCGCAGGTACGTCAGGAAGTACTGCCCCGTGCTGAGCGCCGTGGGATCGTCGGCTTCGTCCGGGCCGGCCTGGCGGCGGAACAGCGACGAGATGTCGGCGAACACCTCGAGCATCTCGTCTTCGCGGCGGAGCAGCGACGGCTCGTCGTGGGGCAGCCGGTCACACGTGCGGCGGTAGTCGTCGACGAGGCGCCGTGCCTCGGCGGCGTCGATGTCGGAGCCGTGCATCAGGGCCCGGAGGTCGTCGAGCACGGCGTGCGCGTGTTCGAGATCCGGCGTGCTGAGCGCGCCGGCGAACGCCTTCAACCCGACGAGGGCCGCGCGGCCGCGCGACGCGGTCTTCCCGCCCAGCGACGGCGGCAGCGCCGTGCCGCCGAACCGCACGCGTTCGTCGTTGTCGTCGGCGTTCGGGGCCTCGTCTGGCTCGATCACCATCAGGCGAGTGCCCGCGCCCACCTGCGCGTTGGCCATCACCGACGTCTCGCGGACCGTGCCGCTGCAGGGCGCGAGGACGTCGGTCTCCATCTTCATCGACTCGAGCGTGGCGACGCGCTGGCCGGCCACGACGTGCTCGCCGGCCTTCGCCCAGAGGCTCACGACCACGGCGGGGCCGAGCGCGCGGATGTCACCCTCGGCGTCGCGCGACACGCGATGCAGCGCGCCGCCCACTTCGATCAGGTGCGTGGTGCCGACGCGCGACGTGATCACGCGATAGCGCGCGCCCCCGCACGTGAGCGTGCGGACGTTGGCCGCGATGGGGTCGACCCACACGTCGACGCGGGTCCCGTCGGTGTCGATGCGGTAGTGTTCCACGCTCAGGCGGAACGTGCGGAGCGTGTAGCGGTGGCCGCGGTACCGGAACTCGACCACGCGGCCGACATCGGGCGATACGCGCGGCCGGAACCGCTGGGCCGAGGCGAAGAACTCGTCGCGCTCGTTGACGAACTCGGCTTCGTAGACGTCGATGGCGGCCTGCAGCAGCGCGACGTCGCCGTGTTCCCGCGACACGTGCTGCCCCCGTGCCGCGATGTCATCGAGCCAGTCGACCGTGACGTTGGCGGCCCTGACTTCCGGCCGTCGCGCCAGGTGCTCGAGGAAGGCGCGGTTGCTCACGCCCCCCTCGACGATGATCGTGGCATCGGCGAGCCCGCCGGCCAGCGTGTCGAGTGCCTCGTCGCGCGTGCGTCCGAAGCCGATCAGCTTCGCGAACATCGAGTCGTACTCGGGCCGGACGACGTCGCCCTCGTTCACGCCGCTGTCGAGGCGCAGCCCGGTACGCGTCGGCACGCGCAACACGCGGACCACGCCGGGCGCCGGCGTGAAGCCGCGCTCGGCATCCTCGGCCGTGATGCGCACTTCGACCGCGTGGCCGTTCGACACCGGGGGATTGCCGCGCAGCAGGCCCCCGCGTGCCAGGTCGATCTGCAGCATCGCGAGGTCGAGCCCCGTCGTCAGTTCGGTCACCGGATGCTCGACCTGCAGCCAGGGGTTCACTTCCATGAAGTGGAACTGGCGGCTGGCCGGCTCGTACAGGAACTCGACCGCGCCGACGTTCTCGAAGCCGGCCGCGCGACAGAGGCGCACTGCCGACGCGCGCATTGCGCGATCCACGTCGAGCGGCAGGTCGGGGGCCGGCGACTCCTCGAGCACCTTCTGGTGACGCCGCTGCACCGTCGCGCCGCGGACGTCGACCGCCCACGTGGTGCCCCGGTGATCGGCGACGATCTGCACCTCGCGGTGCCGCGATCCGTCAATCCACTGCTCGACGAACACCGTGTCGTTGCCGAAGGTGCGGCGGGCTTCCTGCCGGGTCGCGGCGAAGGCATCGGCGAGTTCCGCGAGCGACGACACCTTGTGCACGGCGCGCCCCCCGACGCCGACCGCCGCCTTCACGACGACGGGAAAGCCGAGGCTCTGCGCCTGCAGGCGTGCGGTGTCGATCGAGTCGGCGACCGCGCCGCCCCACGGCACGACCGGCACGCCGACCTGCGCGGCCAGGCGCTTGGCCGAGATCTTGTCGCCCAGCAACCGCATCGCCGAGGCAGGCGGACCGATGAAGGTGATGCCGATCCGCTGGCACAGATCGACGAACTCCGGCCGTTCCGCGACAAAGCCCCACCCCGCCCACGCGGCGTCGGCACGTGCCGCGAGGAGCGCCCGTTCGAGGCGCATCGGATCGAGGTAGGCGCGACGGCGCCAGGATTCCGGATCGTCCGACTCGGGGCCGAGTTCGACGCGCTCATCGGCTTCGCGGACGAACCGCGAGCGTTGATCACCATCGGTGTAGAGCGCGATGGTGACGATCGATTCGCCGTGCAGGCGGTTGTAGTCCCTGACGGCCTTGATGAAGCGCACCGCGGGTTCCCCGCGGTTGACGATGGCGATACGACGGAAGGCGAGTGGCACGGATCCCCACAGAGGCGAGCGAACGCCGGCGGAGGTTCGTGTGGAACGACTCCGAGGGCGGGCGATTCGCGGATGACGCGGGGCGCCGGCGCGTCGCGGTCGAGAGAAGGTGCCGGCGCGCGCGAGCAGGCGGAAGAGGTGCCTGCCGGGGGTCAGTCTATCCGGAAGTCCCGATCGGCCGAAAGGGCGGGGCATGCCGCGCTGCAGCAATCGGTGGGGTGTGCCCCGCGGCCGCCAAGACATGAGCGCGGGTCCATCTTCGGCGCCGCAAACAGTCTGCTGGTCTCCGCGTGTGGCGACCTTTACCCCACTCCCAGTGGCTCCCTCGGCGCCAGCCCCGTCAACGGCGGTGCCGGCGTGGTTCTCTCGGGATCTGCGTCCGTCACCGGCACCAGCGAGGGCCTCTGCATGCAGCTGGAATGGGGCGGTTCCATGTCGGGAACCATTGACAGCGTCGCCGACGTCCCCCTCGCCTGGGACTTCAGTGTGAGCGTTTCGGATCAGGCCCAACCGCTCGTCAGCACGGATGTCTACTTCGAGGTGTCTCACCAGGCCTACCTGGTCGGCGGATTCAATCAGGGCGGGTACGCGTACAGCACGTCAGTGATCGGCCCCGGTCACTTCACGTCGCCGGCCAACCTGCGCCTGAACTGGCCTGGCCCTCCGCCCCATACGCCCCGCAGCTTCACGTCCTACTACGTCAGGATGATCGTGTTGTATGCCAACTCCGATGCCACCACCCCCACCACCGAGACGCTGTCGATAGACATCCCCTCGGCCACGTCCCTCGATCTCGGCGATGTCCGGCGCCGCGTCGTTCCGGAGCCGGCCACCTGGGGACTGATCGCGGCCGGACTCGCTGGCGTCGCGTGGCGCAAGCGGGCCGCGGCCCGCTGAGAGACGGCCGGACGCAGGGCCGCGCCCTGCGCCGACAGCGACCGGGAGCGTCGTGAACGATGCGTCAACGCGCCGGGTTCGGGCCCCGGTTGCCGAGCGTCTTGTGGAAGAAGTCGATCGTCGCGTTCATCGCCTTCAGCGTGATGTCGCGCGTGGCGGCCGGCGTGGCCGCGATCCAGCTGTGGTTCGCGCCGGCGTAGTAGACCGCCTCGACCTTGCCGCCGGCGGCCTTGACCCTGGCCTCCATGTCGCGCGACTGGGCGACGGGCACGACCGCGTCGGCCTCGCCGTGCAGCAGCAGCATCGGCGGGTCGTTCGCATCGACGTAGTGCGACGGGCTGGCGGCCTTGACCACCGCGTCGGCGCACGACGCCGGGGCGCATCGCAGGAGCGCGTTCTCGGCGGCGTTCGCGGTCGAACGTGCGAGCATCGGCGCGAAGTCGAACACGCCGTACCAGGTCACCAGCGATTGCACACACTCCGACCCCGCCTCGGCGGGCTTCACGTCGAGTTCCTTCACCCCGCAAGTGAGGGCCGCCAGGGCAGCAAGGTGCCCGCCGGCCGACCCGCCCCACACGCCCACGCGCGCGGGGTCGATGCCGTATTTCGCGGCGTTGGCCTTGAGGAACCGGATGGCCGCCCGCGCGTCCTGCAACTGGGCGGGGAACGGCGCCTCGCCAGTGAGCCGGTATTCGAGGCTGGCCACGACGAAGCCCTCGGCGGCGAACTTCGCCATCGCCAGCGGGAAGTTCGCCAGCGCGCCCGAGTGCCGCGTGTGGCCGCTGTTCCAGCCGCCGCCGTGGATGTAGATCACCAGCGGCTTCGGCCCGGCGGCCTTCGGCGGCGTGTAGATGTCGACCACGAGCGGCCGGAAGCCCTGGATGGTCGAGTAGATGACGTCGGCGTAGCCGGTGACCCCGTCGGGGAACGGCGTGACGCGATCGGGGTAGAGATCGCCGAGGACCGGTGCGGCGGCCACCGGGAAGTCGCGCGTCTGCGCGGCCGCGGGGTGCGCGAGCAGCATCGTTCCCACCAGCGCGGCAATCGTGAACTGGCACGCACGGTTCAGTGTTCCCGACATCTCTCGTCTCCTCGGTGAGCTGGTGGGCCGGTGGTGGCGACCACCCATGGTCGAGCATTGTGGGGGAGCAGCGGCGTGGGCGCAATTGCGAACGTGCCGGGGCGGCGGGAGCTTCGCCGCGCCCTGCTACGCGGCCTACATAGGCTTGAAGTCGTGATCCGCGAGCGGCGGCTGTCCAAGGGACGCCAGTAAATCCGGCGGGACGAAGCGTTCCTGTTCGAACGGTCGATCGACATCGACGTCTACGACCGGCACGCCGACACGCTACGCGAGCAGCTGACGCCGCTGCGCACGGATCGCCATGCGTCGTGGGGGGTGAAGCTTTGACGGGAAGCTTGGTGGACCAGAGGGGATTCGAACCCCTGACCTCCTGAATGCCATTCAGGCGCGCTTGAATGTTCGCGTGCCGACGCACCCCGTCGCGAAGCGTCGCGCAGAGGGTGAAACGTGTGAATTTGCGCCGAAACTGGCCTCGCTTATTGTTGTCGCGTGTCATCGCTTGCGATAGCATCAGTGCGCGGTTGCGGCGTCACCCCGTTGTTACCCCGCACGCTACTTTCCATACTCAAACCATGGCTATCGCCAAGCTCACGACGAGAACTGTTGCGAGTCTCAGACCGAGGGCATCGCGTTACGAGGTGTTCGACAAGGACACTCCCGGACTAGTTCTCCGGGTCACGCCCCAGGGTCGGAAGACGTGGGCGCTTTTCTATCGGGTCGGCGGCCGGCTCCGGCGATTGACGCTCGGAACGTTTCCCGACATCGACCTGAGCAGCGCGCGCGAGAAGGCCCACCGCGCGCGCGTCAAGGTGTTCGACGCAGTCGATCCGGCGATTGAGAGAGCAGCGGCGCATGACGCCGCGGCGTTCACCATCGCGAAGCTGGTCACGCTGTACGCCAAGGAACCCACCACGAGACAGAAGGCGTCGTGGAGCGAGGAAGATCGGGTACTCAAGAGGGACGTGTTGCCGGCCTGGGGTAACCGCTCGGTGTCCTCCATCAGGCGCGCGGATGTGCGCGAGTTGGTGAACGCAAAGGCCGTAGATGCCCCAGTGATGGCAAGTCGTCTCCAGGCCCACGTCTCGCACCTGCTGAACTACGCGCTCGATCTGGAGATCATCGACGCGAACCCGGCGGCCCGGCTCAAGAAGACCCCGACGCGCTCGCGCGAGCGGGTCCTCAGCCGCGACGAGACAGCGGCGCTGTGGGCCTACGTGCTCGACGAAACGCTCCCCGATCGCGGCAGCTCGCCTGGGTGGTCGGAGACGATGCGCGACCTGTTCGCCGTGCTGTTGGCGACGGGTCAGCGGCTGGGCGAGGTGGCGCGGATGAAGTGGGCCGACGTGGATCTTGCACAGCGTTGGTGGTCGCTGCCGGCGACCGCCACAAAGAATGCGCGCGCGCACCGGGTGCCCCTCTCGGCCCCAGTCGTCAGTATCCTGACCCGGCGCCGGCCAGAGAAGGACGAGGCCGTCACTCGGCAGGTCTACGCGTTCTCGACGATCGACGGCTCGAATATCTACGACCGGTCACGGAAGGCCATGGCCGCACTCTGCCGCGCGTTCGTCACCAAGGACGACGACGGCAAGGCGATCAAGGGCGGCGCCTGGGACGACGTCCGGGCGCACGACTTGCGGCGCACGGTGGCGACGAACCTCGGTGAGCTCGGCACCGCGCCCCACGTTATCAGCGCCATCCTAAACCACACTGACGGCAGCATCACGGCGGTCTACAACCGGTTCAAGTACGACGTCGAGAAGCGCCAGGCGCTGGAGCGTTGGGCAGCCCGGATGGCTGCCATTGCGTCAGACAAACGCGGGCAAGAGGACGCCGTCGAAATGGCGGCGGCTGCGGGCTGGATGTAGGGCAGCGCCCCGGCCTCAGCGGATCCTGAGTACGCCGTTCCGTCCAGAACCGTCCGTCGTGATCACCCACTTAGCCGGCACCAGCATCGTCGGTGAATCGCGGAGCGTTCGGGCGAAAGCGAACGCGCGAATGGTCACCTTCGGCATCACGTCGGCGAGTCGCCACGCGCAACCCAGGATGGTGCTACCTCTTGTGACGACGTCGTCAACGAGCACGACGACGTCCTCGACGTCGACCGAAGCTTGGGCATGCAGTGACGCCACGTGCTCCTGAACCGTTGGCCGGTCCGGAGACGTCGCAGACTTCCGTATCGCGGTTGTACGCGACAGCGCGCGGACGGTGTTCACCCCAATGCCTTTGCGGTTGAGCGCGTCACACAGCAGTCGCGCAGGCCAGAGGCTGTGATCCTTCGTCAGGCCTGACCTTGGAACGGGAATCAAGGTGACAGTCCCGTGGAACAGGTCCAAAAGGGGACCTGTCCCGTGCTTCACGACAGCGGCTGCCGCGATGTCTGCGTACGACCCGCGTTGACGATCCATCTTTCCCGTCTTCAGCCCGATGACGAAGTCGCGCATGCGCGCAGCGTTCTGGGAGTCGGGCGAACCATCCTTTGGCATCGGCGGGTAGATGACCAGCGACCCGCCATCGACGCAGTCAGGCAATCGCATCGATCAGTTCAGGAGGCAGTTGATCGGGCTGGCTCGGCAGGATCTCCAGGATGTCTTCGGTGTGCTGCAGCACGCTGGCGCCGTAGTTCAGCATCTCGCGCGGCCAGGTCAGATCCGACCGGTCAAACAGTGCTCTCGCAATGAACAGTGCGCGACCCAAGCGGAGTGCCTCCCACCCCTGAGACAGCGACCCACTGGTATTGCTTGCTTCAATGATGACCGTGGCGTGCGAAATCAACGCCATCGTCCGATTCCGCAACGGGAAGCTGTGCCGGGCGGTCGTCGTACTCGCCGCGAACTGTGAGACGAGCAGGTGTTCCGCCCCGATCAGCCGCTGCAACGCAGCGTTTTCGCGCGGGTACACCTTGTCGAGAGGGGTACCAAGCACGGCAATCGTGCGCCCGCCGAACTGGATCGCCGAACGGTGCGCCGTCGCGTCAACGCCGAGGGCGAGGCCGCTCACCACCGTGACGTCAGCCTCGACGAGTTCGCGCGCCAGGCGCGACGCGCGCTTGACGCCGTCCGGTGATACATCCCGCGCCCCTACCACCGACACCCGCACTCCATCGCGGAGCCATTCCTCATGCCCCTGCACGTAGAGCATGGCTGGCGCATGCCGCTCCTCGACTTCATTGAGCGGACCCAGCAGATCCTCGGTGCGCCTGGGTTTCATGCGGGGAAGAATAGCCGAAGGGATCCCGGAAGGGTAGTAGAGATCGGCGCAAGGCTCATCGGCCTGCGGCCGGCGCCATTGGTGGGAACCAGCTGAGGAGCTCCCCCAGATCAGTCGGGCTAGGAAGGTTGATGAGCGGCTGTCCGGGCGCGCACCGCGCGCTGTTGCACGGGCGGTAATCCAGCGAGGTAGTCATGCGCCCGATCGTGGAGAAACCGCCACAGCGGCAGGTCGGCGGCGTCGGCCAGGGCATGGAGCAAGGCCCGCGTCTCGCTCGGCAGGCGCAGTGTCAGGGTTGGGTAGTCGCGGACCGATTCGCCATCGTGAAGGCCGGCCGTGGGTCGCCCTCGCGGGCGTGCCGGCCGGGAGGACTCAGCGTGCGCCGGAGCGGCCCGTCGTCGTGTGCCCATGCGCCAGCATGGGCCGGAGACTGGCCCAAACGCAAGTCTTTTGTGCAGTCCCTTACTCAACATAACGGTGCTTATGGGACTGCACCAAATACAGGCGTGATTTCGGGCGAATCGTCAGCGAAAGCGAAGCCGGTCACGGTGCAAGGGGATCACGTCGGATTCCGAGGGCCGAAGTTCCACTGGCCGTCCGGCAGAATCCCCGCGTCCGTGAGCGCCGCCAGCAGTCGCGGCAGTCGGTCGCGCACGGCCTCTGTCTTCGGATGAGCCGGGAGCGGGAGATCGCGTATCGCGTCGATGAGGTCGGCCATTGCGGCCACGGCTTCGTCTCGGTCTGACATCAGGAGTCTACTCGGTATCCCCGCTGGACTTCTGCAGGTGCTCGGCCCGCTTCCGGGCCACTTCGTCAAGGAAGGCGGCGAAGGCATCGGCACCGTCTGTCGGCTGCGCCATCTTGCGCCCCCACTGTTCGGGAAAGCGTCGCTCCAAAATCCATGCAGCGGCCTGCCAAGTACCGCGCGACGCCGCACGGTTGATGCGTGCGAGTTGCACGTCTTGACACTTGGCGTTTGCAACGAGAACGGCAGCGCGAAATGCGCGAAATGGTGCCTGCGCATCCCCCGGCTTCCGGCCCCGGTCCATCCAGCGCGTGAATGTGGACACGTCGATCCCCGCCACCTCCGCGGCGACGAGCTGGAAGTTCCCGCGCTCCAAGGCGGCGACGATCGTCGCCTGTACCGCCCCGGTGAGTTTCGAGGGGCGGCCGGCCTTGCATGCCGTCGGCGCCGCGGCCTGACGCCGACCGCCCTCGACGACGCCCGGCTCAGTCTTGCGGCGCATCGAACCCGAGCCTGCCGGGCCGCTCGGCCGCGCGCACGGCCTTCGGCGCCTTCCTGAACGTGGCCCCTGTCTGACGATCTGGAGGGCGGTTGATTGTCTTGCCACTGAGCAATTCGGCGACCGTCAAGATCTGGATCCGAGGATGCGGCCCCCACTGCGACAGATAGAACTCGCCGGTCGCCGCTTCCTTCCGCATCTCTCGCGTCGGCTCGCCCATCGTGATCAACACGCCGATCGCCGCCTTCTCGCGCTCGACGGTGCCGCGCAGATCGCGGACGAAGTTCGGCGTCAGGTGACCGGCCTTCACAGAGAGAATGATCGACTTCGTGTCGCCCGACGTGTCGTCATGGAAGTAGATCCGGCCGTCGATGCCGCGATCCATGCCCTTCTTTTGCTCGGCCGGACGCGCACCCACCAGCGACAGCGCCCACCATTGGAACTGGTACGGGTCCGAGGCGGCCAACGCTGCCGCATCGTCAACGCTCGTCGGCTCTCCGACGACACTGTAGGTGCTCTTGATCGACTCGCCATGTGCATCGGCGAGACGCTTCTTGATCAAGCCAATCGCGAGGTGGGTAACGTCGATGCCGATCCATCGTCGCTTGAGCTTCTCTGCGGCCGCGATCGTAGTTCCGCAACCACAGAAGGGATCAAGCACCGTGTCGCCTTCGTCAGAGCTGGCAGAGACGATGCGCTCCAACAAGGCTTCGGGCTTCTGCGTTGGGTAACCGAGACGCTCGGCCGATGTCCGACCGATCGCGGGAAGGTCGGCCCACAGATCGCCCACAGTCTTACCAGAACTCTCGGAGAGGTACTGCTTCAGCTTTGGGTACACGCCCTTTGCGGGCCAGTAAATGCGTCCTTCAGCATCGAGCCGGTCGAGCGTCTCAGGATGGTAACGCCAATGGCGGCCTGCGCCCACCGAACGCGGATCCACGTTGCGCCACGGCTGGCCGCTCGGCCCCTCACGCGTGCCAGCGGCGGTCAGGTTGTCGAGCGAATACCGACCGCGCTGGTCCTCCAAGCGGTACTCGCGCTGAAGCCAACCCTCGTCCGCCTTGACTCGTGGAGGATGGAACTTGACCGACCGAACGTCACAGGCGAAGCAGAGGATCGTGTCGTGCAGGCATGCCCAACTCCGGCTCGTGCTGCGCGCTGTCGCTCGTCGCCAGACGATCTCTCCTTGGAAGTTCGACGGGTGAAAGATGCTGTCGAGCAGGATCTTAAGGTAGTGGCTGGCGGTGGGATCGCAGTGCAGGTAGATCGAGCCCGTTGGCTTCAGCACTCGCCGGAGTTCGATCAGCCGCGGTGCCATCATCGCAAGGTATGCCAGCATGTCGCTGTCGCCCAGGAACGTGCGGAAGGCGATCAGCGCCTGGGCAACCGAGCCGCCAGATTCCACGACGTCGCGGTACGCTTCGGCCGCTGACTCGTCCCACTGCCACGTGTCCTCGAACGCCTTGATCTGCGCCGCCGCACGCGTGCCGCTCTTCTCGGCGAACAGGACGTTGTAGTTCGCGTTCGAGTTGAACGGTGGGTCGAGGTAGACGAGATCGACCGAGGCGTCTGGCACGTAGCGCCGGAGCACGTCGAGGTTGTCACCATAGTACAGTCGGTTCTTCTGCATCTTGGCGACCAGATTCTATCGCGCGGCGCCCGAAATGCCAGGTAGCCCCCCGCCCAGCGTGCCGCCGTTGGAGGGTCCACATCTCGGTCCTCGGAGATCGCGGCGACTGCATGTCGCTCGCTCACCCACGCAAACTCGTGAACTGCACGGGATACCAACGGTCGGCTGGTCGCCCCCTCAACGGCGTTTCGCGAGAGAGGCGTACCAGGCCATAACGCGTCAGCAGGTCCAGGGCACCATCAATCTCGTCGGCGCTCTTGTTGCGGCCGAGAGCATCTCGGATCATCGTTCGGGTGATGCCGCCGGGAGTCTCCCGAATCAGCGACAGCAGGTAGTCGCCCAACACGTGACCGACTCTTTGCCCGAATACCATCACGGCGGTCGCTTCGCAGTAACTCCAGACAGCGAGCGCTGCGTTGAGGTGCTCCAGCGCGATCATCGGCGATTGGTCGAGCAAGGCGTAGATCAGCGCCATTCGGATCACCTGCGAAGGCCCTCGGGCCGTCACTGCGCCCGCTAAGCCCGGTCGGTCTGTGCTGAGGGATTCGTACACCGACATCCATCGGATTTGCGCGGCCGCGTCCCAGGTCAACAGGTCTACAGTACGCGCCCGTGCGAACGCATTTCCGAACGCCGAGGAGAGCCCGGACAGGGCCATCGGATCGACCTGCCCGCCTAGGGGCAACAGGTGCTTTCGTTGGGACCACGCGAACAAGAAGCGGTTGGCGAAGCCATTGGCCAGGTCGGTGCCGCTCATCTCGCGAACCAGTTCTTCTGGCGTGATGTGCCCCACGATGCTGATGTGCGCGTTCGTCGCCCGTTCGGGCGAACTCTTGGTCATGACGCGCAGACTGCCGCTGTCCCACGCCTGACGCACCGTGCCGCTCAGGGTGCAACCGTCGCGCCGAGCCGCCCGAAGCACCGAGGAGAATTCAGCTTCCGTGACGAAACTCCGCTTGTCGCTGACGCCATGGTCCCTCACGACGGTCTGGTAGCCGACAACGCGCCGCCCGTCCCTGACGGGTTCCTCTACCTCGACTGGGTCCCGCACGCCATGGATCAGGCCCTCGCCCGACGACAGGCCGGCAGTCATGCAGTCGCGCGTCCAATCCGGATCGGCGTTCGCCATGACCCGGCGTACCTCGCTGAGCGAGGTGCCCTTGCGCCCTGAAGAGGTCGGCCCCACCACGATCGCGAACAGGTTCGTGCGATGCACGTCCGCGCCGACAGCGAAGCCCGGTCCGCGCCCGATCGCGGAGCCGGCCATTACCAACGTCATGACCAGGAGTGCAGCCGGGTCGCCCTCGGTATGAGGCGCGATGATGCGGATCAGCTCGCCTGGAAGCCCGACAAGCGCTGCTGAGTCGAGCGTCGGCGCGCCGCCGCTGCGATACGACATATACGACCGATACGACCAATCTCTATCGGTGGCGCTGGTTCGGTCGTTTCGGTCGTCAATGTCGTTGGCGTGAATCATCGTGTTCAACGCCGCGATGTCGAAGTCCGGGCTCGACGCGAGCAGTGCCGCTAGGTCGTCCGGCCTCTTTCCGGCGCTGACGTACGCGGTGAGGTCCTTGCCTGTGTCGAGCGGAACCACCGCCACGCGGAGGCCAGCGCTCAGGCATGCGCGCGCGACAGTTTCGGCATGGGCATACCCTCGAGCATCGCTGTCAGGGATGATCATGACGCGCTGACACCCAGCGCGCCGCAACTGCTCGGTATGCGAGTCCTTCCATTTCCCAGCGCCACCGTGATTGCAGGTCGCGACGTAGCCCCACCGCTCGGCAGTCAGCACGTCCTTTTCGCCTTCGACGATGACGATCGCTTGCTTGCCGGCCAGCGCCTTGAGGTGGAACAGCACTGGTTCGACGCCCTCCAGGTTCCAGATCCATCGACCCGACCCGGCCGGCCGGCGAGCGCGGAAGTCCTTGGGCTCGTATCTGACGACCTGATAGAGCAGGGTGCCACGCTCGTCGGTGTAGTCGTACTCGGCGACAACGTGTCGCCTTGCCGCTGTGTCGTCTTCGAAGAGGTCGGCAACCGACAGACCGACAGCATCGACCACGGCTTCGACAGAACACCCGGCCATACACTTCACCAACGTCTTCCCTCGTGCCGCTCTGATGGACAGGGACGGATGCCGGTCCTCGTGCGCGCGGCACCTGGCCGTCCAGGTGCCGCGTCCGCTGGAC